>NZ_KK073873.1:1236702-1536702 GCF_000585355.1 Xylanibacter oryzae DSM 17970
TAATATAAATTACAATCTAAACAATAAAAAACTATGGTTAAAGCATTTGACAATTTTGAAGTATGGTTCGTAACAGGTGCACAACTCCTTTACGGAGGTGATGCTGTCGTACAGGTAGACGGACATTCTAAAGAGATGGTAGACGGATTGAACAACTCTGGTCGTCTTCCTATTAAAGTAGTCTATAAAGGTACTGCAAACAGTTCTAAAGAGGTTGCTGACATTATGTCTGCTGCTAACAATGATAATAGATGTGTAGGTGTAATAACATGGATGCATACATTTTCTCCTGCAAAGATGTGGATTCACGGCTTGCAGATTTTGAGGAAACCATTATTGCACCTACATACACAATATAACAAACAGATTCCATGGAAGACAATGGATATGGACTTCATGAACCTCAATCAAAGTGCACATGGAGACAGAGAATACGGTCACATCCTTTCTCGTCTACGTAAGCCACGCAAAACTGTTGTTGGCTATTGGCAAGATGAAAAGACACAAGATCACATTGCTGTATGGTCTAGAGTATGCGCAGCATGGGCTGATTCACAGGATATGCTTATTTTACGATTTGGTGACCAAATGAACAATGTTGCCGTAACAGACGGAGACAAAGTTGCTGCAGAACAAGTAATGGGCTATCATGTAGACTATATGCCGTTCAGCGATGTAATGGTATATTTCAATAATGTAAAAGATGTAGATGTAGACGCTCTAGTGGCAGTTTACTTCAAAGATTATGCACATGATAAAGTGCTTGAGGACAAGAGCACGGAAGCGTACAAGAAAATTTGGAACTCTGCTAAAGCAGAACTTACACTACGTGCCGTTTTAGAAGACAAAGGTGCAAAAGGTTTCACAACAAACTTTGATGACTTAGGTGACGCAAACGTTGAAGAGACTGGTAAAGGATTCGATCAGATTCCAGGACTTGCTTCACAGCGTTTGATGCATGATGGCTATGGATTTGGTGCTGAAGGTGACTGGAAGAGTGCTGCTCTTTACCGTACAACATGGTTTATGACCCAAGGCTTACCTGGTGGAAGTTCTTTCCTTGAGGATTATACTTTGAACTTTGATGGAGATAACACTTCTATATTAGAAGCTCATATGCTGGAAATCAATCCTGACATTGCAGAAGAAAAGCCACGTTTAGAGGTTCATTTCCTTGGTATAGGAATAAGAAAGAGCCAGACAGCTCGCCTCGTTTTCACTTCAAAACAAGGACATGGTATAGCAGCTACAGTTGTTGATATGGGAAACCGTTTCCGTCTAATTGCAAACGATGTAAATTGTATAAAGAGTAAACCTTTACCCAAATTACCTGTCGCATCTAATTTATGGATTCCAGAACCGACGTTCGAAGTGGGTGTAGGATGTTGGATTAACGCAGGTGGAACACATCACAGTTGTTTCTCTTATGATATTACAGATGAATATTGGCGCGATTATGCAGAAATTGCAGACATTGAATGCTGTATCATCAATAATAAGACTGATTATGAAGATTTCCGTAAAGAACTACGGTTCAACGAAGTCTATTACATGTTAAACAAAGCTCTTAGATAATAGTATATGGCAAAATATGTAATTGGTCTAGATTATGGTAGTGATTCTGCCCGGGCTCTAATTGTTAATGCTGAGACAGGAGAAACACTAGCAACCAGCGTAAAATATTATCCTCGATGGAAAAAAGGACTGTATTGCAATCCTAAAATAAACCAGTGGCGTCAGCATCCTAAAGATTATCTTGAAGTACTTGAAGCAACTGTAACAGAAGCTCTGTCAAAATGTGCTGCAGGTGTAGCAGAAAACGTTGTAGGTATAGCTTTTGATACAACGGGCTCCACTCCTGCATTCACTGATGAGACAGGAACTCCGCTAGCAATGCTTCCAGAATTCGCTGAAAACCCTAATGCAATGTTTGTCTTATGGAAAGATCATACAGCAATAAAAGAAGCTGAAGAGATAAACGAAAAGACAAAAAGTGCAAAAGAAAACTACATAAAGTACGAAGGCGGTATATATTCGGCCGAATGGTTTTGGGCTAAAGCCCTTCACGTGCTACGTGAAGACCCTGAAGTTGCTAATAAAGCCTACTCAATTGTTGAATATTGTGAATGGTTACCTGCTGTACTAACAGGTGTTTCCGCATCAAAAGATATCATACGCAGTCGTTGTGCATGTGGGCACAAAGCAATGTGGCATAAAGACTGGAACGGTCTCCCTCCTGAAGAATACCTAGAATCTTTAGATACAAAACTTAAAGGATTCCGTAGTCGGCTTTTTGATGAAACAGAGACTGCAGATAGACCGGTTGGTCATCTTTGTAAGGAATGGGCTGAACGTCTAGGGCTAAAGGAAAGCGTTGTGATAGCAGGTGGAGCATATGATTGTCACATGGGCGCAGTAGGTGCAGGTGTAACGCCTCATACATTAGTGCGTGTAATAGGAACATCCACTTGTGATGTGATGGTAGCATCATATGATGAAATAGGAAATAATTGTATAAAAGGTATCTGTGGTCAAGTAGATGGCAGTGTTATACCAGGTATGGTAGGCTTGGAAGCTGGTCAATCTAGCTTCGGAGATGTCTATGCAATGTTTCGTCGTGTTCTGGAATATCCAATACGCAACATATTGCCATCAATGTTCACAGACACCAATCACAGTAAAGAAGATATAAACAAAGCTGTAGAAGAAATTTGCGATAAGATTATAGTTACATTAACTAAGGATGCAGAGAACATACCAATAAGTGAAAGTACAATGCTGGCAACCGATTGGATAAATGGTCGCCGTTCTCCTGATGCGAATCAATTGCTTAAAGGTACAATTTCAGGTTTCACACTTGGAACAACAGCTCCACAAATTTTCCGCGCACTCGTAGAAGCTACTGCATTTGGCACAAAAGCTATTGTTGACCGTTTCGAAAATGAAGGTGTAAGAATTGACAATGTTATCGGCATCGGCGGCATTGCACTAAAATCGCCTTTTGTTATGCAAACTATGTGTGATGTAATAAACAAGCCCATAAAGGTTTGTAATACAGACCAAGCTTGTGCCCTTGGTGCGGCAATGTTTGCAGCAACAGCTGCAGGTATCTACAGTAAAGTGGAAGATGCAATTGCAGCTATGAATAGTGGTTTCAGCAAAGAATATGTACCTAACGCAAATAACGTTAAGTCCTATG
The DNA here is from genome assembly GCF_000585355.1 of Xylanibacter oryzae DSM 17970. Lineage (NCBI taxonomy): Bacteria > Pseudomonadati > Bacteroidota > Bacteroidia > Bacteroidales > Prevotellaceae > Xylanibacter > Xylanibacter oryzae. Next base: position 1,239,902 of record NZ_KK073873.1, read on the forward strand.
CAGAAATATACAAGAAATATCTTAAACTTGGAGAGTTCACCGAAAAGGAACTTTACAAGTAAAAAAATAATTAGGGACGGATTATAATATTCGCCCCTAATTATTGCTTACCTGTTAAGACATTAGGGAAACCGTCTTAATATTCGTATTATATAATAAATAAAGAATTTTATGAACAAGCTATTCACTACATTAATATTGTTATCAGCAATATCTGTTTCTTCTGTGGCTGATACTGAAAATCATGGAATTATACATGCTGATCAGTGTAAACAGATAATATACAAAGAAATTTATGGCCAATTTGCGGAACATTTGGGTTCTTGCATATATGGTGGACTGTGGGTTGGAGAAAACTCAAATATTCCGAATATTAATGGATACCGTAAAGATGTTTTTGAAGCCTTGAAAAACCTAAAAGTTCCAGTATTAAGATGGCCTGGGGGCTGTTTTGCAGACGAATATCATTGGATGGACGGTATTGGACCTAAAGATAAACGCCCAACCATGCAGAATAATAATTGGGGAGGAACTATTGAAAACAATAGTTTTGGTACTCATGAATTTCTAAACTTGTGCGAAATGCTTGGTTGTGAACCATATATAAGTGGTAATGTCGGAAGCGGAACAGTTGAAGAACTTGCCAAGTGGGTAGAATATATGACAAGTGGTGGTAATACACCTATGGCAAAACTCCGCAGAGAAAATGGGCGCGATAAACCATGGCACGTAAAATTTCTGGGAGTAGGCAATGAGAGTTGGGGATGCGGAGGTAATATGCGTCCTGAATATTACAGTGACTTATTCCGAAGATATTCTACTTATTGCAGAAATTACGACGGTAACCAACTTTATAAAATAGCTAGTGGAGCTAGTGATTATGATTACAATTGGACTAAAGTAATGATGAATAATGTAGGGCATCGTATGGATGGAATCTCACTCCATTACTATACTGTTACTGGATGGAACGGCAGTAAAGGTTCTGCAACAAAATTCAATAATAATGACTTTTATTGGACAATGGGGAAATGCCTAGAAATAGAGAATGTTATAAACAAACATTGTGCTATAATGGATAAAGAAGATCCCAAAAAACAAATAGGACTTCTCGTTGACGAATGGGGAACATGGTGGGACGAAGAGCCAGGGACAATCAAAGGACATTTATATCAGCAAAATTCAATGCGTGACGCTTTTGTAGCAGCACTAACATTGAATGTCTTTCATCGTCACACAGATCGTATAAGAATGGCAAACATTGCTCAGGTAGTAAATGTTTTGCAGTCTATGATACTTACAAACGACAAAGGACAAATGGTTCTTACACCAACCTATCATGTATTCGAAATGTACAAAAAATTTCAAGATGCTACATATTTACCAACAGATTTAAAATGTGACAGCATGAATGTGCCTGACAATAGAAATATTCCAATTGTAAGTGCTTCAGCTGCACGCGAGAAAGATTCCAATACAATAGTCATCTCATTAGTAAATGTAAGTCTTGATAAGGCTCAGAATGTATCATTAAATATAGAAGGAGCCAAAACTAATACAGTAAGTGGAAGAATTCTTACATGCAAGAATATTAAGGATTATAATGACTTTGATAATCCTAATTTAGTAAAGCCAGCAATATTCAGTGATGCGAAGGTTTCTAAAAGCGGGTTAAAAGTAAAAATCCCGGCAAGATCCGTCGTAGTATTGGAATTAAAATAGTAACTTTGCAACTATAAAAATTTAAATCAAATAATTATAAGAACAATGAATGACAAGAAATTAATGAATTTAGCAGCAGACAATATCCGTATTTTGGCTGCATCAATGGTAGAAAAAGCAAAATCAGGACATCCGGGCGGTGCTATGGGTGGAGCTGATTTCATAAATGTTCTCTTCTCTGAATTTTTGGTTTATGATCCAGAAAATCCAACATGGGAAGGACGCGATCGCTTTTATCTCGATCCAGGTCACATGTCCCCAATGCTATATTCAGTACTTTGTCTATCAGGAAAATTCACTCTTGACGAACTTCAGCAGTTACGTCAATGGGGATCTCCCACTCCAGGACATCCAGAACGTGATTTAGAACGCGGTATAGAAAATACGTCAGGACCTCTAGGCCAAGGACATACATTTGCAGCTGGTGCTGCAGTAGCAGAGAAGTTCCTTCAAGCCCGTCTTGGTAAAGAAATGATTCAGCATAAAATTTACGCTTATATATCAGATGGCGGAATTGAAGAAGAAATATCTCAGGGCACAGGCCGCCTTGCTGGTGTTCTAGGACTAAATAATCTTATAATGTTTTACGATTCTAATGATATCCAGCTCTCTACAGAGTGTGGTATGGTTATGAACGAAGACACTGAAGCAAAATATAAAGCATGGGGATGGAACGTTATAAAAATTAATGGTAACGACCCAGACCAAATTCGCGAAGCTATTAAGAAAGCTCAAAACGAAGAATCACGTCCTACTCTAATAATAGGAAAAACTATTATGGGCAAAGGTGCATTGAAAGATGATGGATCTAGCTATGAGCGTAATGTTAAGACTCATGGTGCACCTCTAGGAGGTGATGCTTTCCAAAATACTATTAAGAACCTTAGTGGAGATCCGACTGATCCATTCAAAATTTTTGATGATGTTAAAGCGCTATATGAAAATCGTCAGATTGAATTGAAAAAGATAGTCGCAGAGCGTCACGCAGCAGAAGCAGCATGGGCTAAGACAAATCCAGAAAAGGCCGCACAGATGAAGGAATGGTTTTCTGGAAAAGCACCAAAAGTCGATTGGAGCACAGTCATCCAAAAAGAGAATTCTGCTACACGTGCAGCATCTGCAGCATGCCTTGGCGCACTAGCGCAACAAGTTCCTAACATGATATGTTCATCTGCCGACCTATCAAACAGTGATAAGACTGACGGTTTCTTAAAGTATACAAAGTCACTTGTTAAAGATGACTTCTCTGGAGCATTTTTCCAGGCAGGAGTAAGTGAGTTAACAATGGCTTGCATGTGTATAGGTATGTATCTTCATGGTGGAGTTATTCCGGCATGTGGAACATTCTTCGTCTTCTCAGACTATATGAAACCAGCTGTACGTATGGCGGCATTAATGCAGGTACCTATCAAATTTATCTGGACACATGATGCGTTCCGTGTAGGTGAAGATGGACCAACTCATGAACCAGTAGAGCAGGAAGCACAAATCCGTCTTATGGAGAAGATGAAAAACCATGCAGGAAAAGATAGCGTAAGAGTATTCCGTCCTGCAGATGCAGATGAGACAACCGTATGTTGGAAACTTGCTATGGAAAATATAGAAACACCAACAGCTCTAATTTTCTCACGCCAAAATATCACGAAACTCCCAGCCGGAACAGATTATGAACAAGCTGCTAAGGGTGCTTACGTAGTAGCAGGAAGCGATGAAAAATTTGATGTAATTCTTCTTGCTGATGGTTCTGAGGTTGCAACTCTTGTATCAGGAACTGAACTTCTACGCAAAGATGGTATTAAAGTCCGTATAGTAAGTGTTCCTAGTGAAGGTTTATTCCGCAATCAAAGTAAGGAGTATCAGGAAAGTATACTGCCAAAAGGAAGCAAAATCTTTGGTATGACAGCTGGCCTTCCTGTAACACTTGAAGGACTAGTAGGAGCAAATGGAAAAGTATTTGGCATGGAAAGCTTCGGCTTCTCAGCACCTTATCAAGTACTAGATCAAAAATTAGGATATACTGCAGAGAACGTATATAATCAAGTTAAAGAACTTTTAGCAGAATAATGGACATTAAAACGATAGGACTAGCCAGCGACCACGCAGGATATGAACTTAAACAGTATGTTAAACAATACTGCGAGGCTCATGGCTATGAATATAAGGATTACGGCACATACTCTACTGATAGTTGTGACTATTCGGATTTTGGCCACGCATTAGCACAAGGAATAGAATCTGGCGAAGTGTATCCTGGTATAGCAATATGTGGTAGTGGTGAAGGGATAAGTATGACGCTTAATAAGCATCAGAATATCCGTGCTGGATTGTGCTGGATACCAGAAATAGCACATCTCATACGCCAGCATAATAACGCCAATGTTCTTGTAATGCCAGGAAGATTCATAGATAATGCCATGGCAAAAAAAATTATGGATGAGTATTTTTCTACTGACTTTGAAGGTGGACGCCATCAAAGGAGAATAGATAAAATTCCTATTCAGAAAAAATAGCCATATAAAACAAGGCAGACTATTTGATATGAACCCCGAAAGTTAGACAAAGAACTTTCGGGGTTTTATAATGACAAAAAAGAAGAGTATAATACTCACGAAAATTTAGACAACCGCATTGTTAGACAAATAAGTTGTCTTTTTCCAGAGAGGAGGTGGTTCTTCTTCAATTTAGTTAAAGTAGCTTCATTTGCATAAATAATTATCACAATACCACTAGCCCTTTGTTTATGGGGTTTTCAAACATGTTGGAATACCGCAAAATGTAAACCAGACTGGTAACATTACTGCAGATGTGTATACCATAATGGTAAGACTTTTATATTTCTGTAAAGTGGATCAGTAAAGCTTTTAATAATTTGTATAGTAATTCAGTAAGTATAACAACAAAGATGTATACCTAATTCAGGCATAGTCATAGCTATTCTTTTACTATACAAAAGCATTGAGTTAGGTCCCTAAAAACATAGCTTTTGATGAGTGAAAGCATAGCTTTTGCATCGCTAATAGCCCTCTTTTAGAAATATCACCGTGATTTTTTACAAAAAAACGCCACAATACCACTATCTTCATAAATCATTGAATATAAACACTATACAAAGCAATAAGCAGAACGCTTTTACCACAAAATACCACTCATACACCACTATGAAAATAAAGTGGTATATGAGTGGTATAATTGAAGAAGAACAACTTTTGGAAAAAGACAAAGTGAGGTTTCATAACCAAACCTCACTTTGTATAACACACTGTTAATCAAACAATTAACACAGATTAGTGAGGTTGATGTTTCAAAAAAGTTTTTTACAAGAAAAATATTATATACATTGATAGTATCGGCGAATCGGTACCCGCAGTATCACTTGAATCAGTACCATCATATCACTGCAATCGGTACCAGAATCTATAAAAATTATATTATATTTGGTTTGATTTCAAAGATTTTCTTTAAATACTTAAATGATATAAAAAATAAATTAGTTTTTAGCCCATAATTACGGCAAGCCTTAAGGTCCTCTTTTGTGGTTAAAAATCTGCTATACAGATTTTTTGTACTTATTCCCCCTACTCTCATAGTAACAAAATCCATTTTAATATACTTAGCCTTTATATTATATTTATAAAAAAGACGCACCATCATATCATAATCTGCAGCGATTTTGTAATCCAAAGAAAATAGACCATATTTTAGATACACATCCTTTTTTGCATAAAATGTAGGATGTGCAGGCATTAATCCATATTTCAACATCATGGGTCGAAATATAGCTGAAGAATAATAACGCACACATTTTTCTTTATTACCATTCTTAATGAAATGTACATCACCGTATACGGCATCAATACCTTCCTCAAAATTATCAATCATACTTCCTATCACGTCATCCGATGTAAAATAATCATCCGAATTAAGAAAACCTATTATATCGCCTGTACTATTCAGAATACCCTTATTCATTGCATCATAAATGCCATTATCAGGCTCTGATATAAAACGAAGACGGCCAGAAAAATTAAATTGATTAAGTCGTATAATGTCAATTGTACTATCGGTGCTTTTGCCATCTATAATCAGGTATTCAATATTTTTATACTTTTGGGACAATACAGAATTTATTGTATCAAGAATAGTCTTCTCGCTATTATATGTACATGTAATTATTGAAACTTTCATCATATTGATTTACTATATAACAATCATGATTACAAATTATTGTTTTAAACGCTAATAATATTCTTGATTTGAATAATGGTCTCTAAAATAATATTAACTTTGCAAATAAAACCAATTAGATGGAAACTAATAATGGACATAAAATTGCTGCAGTAATAGTTTGCTATAATCCGTCAATAGAAAGATTACAGCAAAGCATAAAAACAATATATAAGCAAGTTGATCAGATATTTATAATAGACAATCATTCATCAAACATAAATGAATATGAAAAAGTAATAGATTCCAAAATAAATATCATCAAATTAGATGAAAACAAAGGTATCGCGTATGCACTTAATGCAGGACTAATGTACTGTAAAAAGAGTAATTACTTATGGATGCTAACACTAGACCAAGACAGCATCTTGAATTCTAATTCTTTAGATTTACTATATAGATCTGCAATAAAGGATATTACGGCAATCATTGCTCCTAGAGTAATAGATATTAAAGCACCTGATAAGGATATCAATAAAGGGCTAACTGTTATCACTTCTGGTTGCCTTACTAACATAGAAATAGCAATAAAATGTGGTGGATATAATAATGAAATGTTTATTGATTATGTAGACCACGAGTTTTGTTTAAGACTACTAACCAAAGGCTATAAAATCATAAAGAATTACGATGCCATATTACATCACGAAATAGGTAATATATCCCAACATAAATTACTTTGCTTCTCATTCGGAACCACAAATCATCCAACTTACAGGCATTATTACCTTTTCAGGAATAAAATATTTATTTACAAAACATATATTAAAGACTTCCCTAAATGGATCTTTAATGACATTATACTATCATTTAAGTCATTAGTTTTAATATTTGCATTTGAAAAAGAAAGAAAGAAAAACATAAAATTTATCTTTTGGGGCATTAAAGATGGACTATGCGGAAATTTCAATAGAAAAATTGTACAACCATCATTTCCTATTAATCAGATTTTTGATCATGACATATCTAAACACTAACTTCTTAAAAACAGTATATTTGCTTTGTGATGCGGTAGTTGATATATTGGAATTATGACGATAGAAATATATCAGTTTGTCAGGTATAAACTTTAACTCGTATCTAAATGCAGCAATACAACCAATCCATATATCATGCATCGGAATATCAGAAGGAAAGGGTAAGACAGTCTCTATGATATTTCTTTTAAAAGCCATACAACAGCCAAGGTACCCGTTCTTTATCACCAAATTATAGAGTTTCCCGTAATGTGTCTTATTTAAACTATAAAAAGAATTTGATATACATCTACTATCTTTATCCATTACGATACAATCACTAACTATACAATCATATTGTTTTAAATACTTTAAACTTATAGTAATCTTATTTTTTATCCATACATCATCCTGATCCGAAAGAAAGATGTATTCTCCATGAGAATGTTTAATTGCATTTTCAAAATTACTTATTGGTGAACCTTTTTTAGGACCTTCAAATATTTTTATTCTTGGATCTCTAATACCATTAATAATATTCAAGGTATCATCAGATGATCCATCATCTGAAACTATAACTTCATCACAATCATCTAATTGTATTAAAATAGACTGCAGCTGTCGCTTTATATATTTTTCGCCATTATATGTGGCAATACATACAGATATCATTTTTTCTTAAACAGATAATGGTTAATATAATATGAAATAAATGCATTTTTTTTTGTCTTTAATGTCAAGGACAAAGTATGTTTCAGAACAAGAACGAAAAGACTTATTTTGCGTATAGTTCCCTTATTAGGATAATTTGAAGCATCACGTAAATACTGTTTATATCTAGATAATAATTTGCAATAATCCTTTACTTCGTTAGAAAAAGACTGAATCACATTACAATCCAATAAATAGAAAGAGTCATTATACTCCTTAAATTTATCAATGAATCTAATATCTGTAAAGTCAAGTTGTAAATTCTCATCATATCCCCCACATTTATCAAATTCTTTTATAGAGAAACACATACCACTATTAACAGGAACATATTTATGTAACGAGTAAATTCCTTCATCCAACCTTTTTACAATCGGAAAGCCACAACACAACTTAGAAGGCGAAAAGGGCTTATTAAATTTGTAAATCAATCTTGGGGCAAAAAGAGAGATTCCCTTATTATTCTCTATCGCTATTCTATATGCCATATACGAGTCGGTAGGAAAATAAGAATCTTGATCCAATATCAAGAGCCATTCGTAACCCATTGCCTTAGCGCAGCTGGCAGCAATATTATAAGCCTTTGGCAGTCCACTGTTATTAATGTCCCTAATATATATCGCCCTTGGATCTTCTATTTTATTTTTTATATTTGTATCTGAATTATCATAAACAATATATTTGTCCCAACATTCTGATTTTAGAAGACTTTTATAGGTATTCTGTTCTTCTAAAATTGAATTATATAATACAATTACAGGTAATATTTTTACTCCATTCATTTTCTACAAAGCATTAATTTATTAACTCAGCATAGAATATCATTATACATAAAAGAGATAAACCAATTAAGACTACTACTGATTTAGATAATAATCGAGGCCTAATTACATAATAAATATTAGTAAATAAAATTATGTCTACAATCCCATATAAGTCATGGATTCGAAATGCGACAACCGGCAAAGTAGCAAATACCAGAAATGAAGCAATAGATAGTCCCATAATCTTTAGCATTATAGGCAAATACTTATTATATTCTGCAATAAGATCATATTTCAAAAGCAAAAAGAAATATATCATTATTTCAACAAGAAAGACCATATTAAAGACATTTATTTCATCACCAACAATACCTCTTTCATTTAATTCTTGATATATCTGTATTTTATTACTAATATATGGAATTGGAATAACAGATACCAAATTCAAATGAGAAAAATAGAATATGTATCCTAATGGTACAATAGAAGCTAAAAGAACTCTCTTTACTTTTGTCAATTCATTATTAGTTAGAAAAATAAAAGGTAATAACGACAAGGCTGAATAATGAAAAAAGATCGCGGCAAATATCAATGATAAAAATGTCAATCGCTTTTTCTCTGCCAAAGGTTTTATTGATAATAAAAAAAAGCCAGAGGCGACAGATGCTCTAATTTGAGTCATATCTTGTATCAAGAAATAATAACCGATATATATTACCACCGCAAGAAAACATATATCAGAATACTTACGTATAGCATACATTTTCAATGAAACTCCTAAAATTGCATAGAAAATTAATAGAGATCTAACATTTCCGGTAAGGTGCATAAATATAGAAGACAACCACCTAAACGAAAATTCCACAAACATAGACAAATTCGTTTTATCGTAATTCTGAAAATAGTATTCATAATTAAGAGAATCACCATCACAACCTATAGGTCTTAAACCTGCTACACATATTAATATCATAGCAAATGTGTAAAAGATATACATGTTGTGCTTATTACACAAGTAGTCTTCTACATATAAGATAAGAACTGCTAATACAAAAACTATGAATAGAATTACAATCATAATATTATAAAAGTTCTTTAAAAATTTTATTCATCTTCTCACATGCCATGTCCCAATTAAATCTTTTAATGTATTCATTCCCTCTTTTAGCTAAATTTATTCTATAATTATTATCATCTAATAATAACATAATACTATTCACAGTTTGACTTACGTTCTTAGGATCCACTAAAAGTGCGGTATCCTTATCATGTGCAAAAACAGTATGTCCTTCTACATTTGTACAGACTACGGCACAACCACACGCCATAGCCTCTGTGGCAGGCAGTCCCCACCCTTCTTTAAGACTAGTAGTAAGAAATATAGCTGTCGAATTATACAAACTGCACAAATTATTAGGGCATCTTTCGTAAGTAATCCATTCTGATATATATATGCATTTCTTATATACTCCAAACATCTTTACTTGAAGCATGGGATGTTTTTTATGGCATTCAACTAATGCCTCATATGCATATTTTGTACCTTTAAATTTTTGTTCGGAATATAATAATGATATAGTATAAGGATTTCTATCTTCTATACTATTTTTTATATTAAAACCTTTGTCGTCAACAGAATTATAAATAATAGAAGGCTTTACACCAGATACTTTAAATACAATATCAGATAGATAGTCTGAAACAACAATATGCGTTATCGGTAATTTATAAGATTCGTATAACCCATTAATGTCATTGCCAATCCAGGTTTCATAACCCTGAATAAGATTAACTTTCTTACCTTTTGAAGACGATAATCTGAATACATCAAGAGCAACAGTCCATTGTGTAGAAATTATTACATCAGCATCTCTTATATTGCGATCAAATATTTCATTTATGAAAGTTGCTTTCACTGAAGGATTAAATTCAAACCAGTCAGGAAGTCCGAAATATGTATACTTTGCCTTTAAATATAACAATAATGCAGGATACTTATATTTTATTCTAGATACATTCATAGCATGGTATATCATTACGTCATTCCCCATTAAAGAAAGACGATTTGCATATTCATACATTATCTTAAGTCCACCACCAGGACAAGAACTATAACCAGGCAAAATAAAGTTTATTACCATCTTATCTGCATTTTCTTCATTTCATATCTAATAATTGAAAAACAAACAATTATCTCACATAATTGAGCTACTATCCATGAAATACCAGCTCCCATTATACCCAATTTAGGTATCAATACTAAATTCATTACAATACATATCAAAGCTACAAAAGCGCCTAGATAAGGTGCAAAATATTGCAATTGCAGACCATAAAGGCCTTGAATTGTAAGCATACTTGCAACAATAACAAGGAAAGGTAATATAGAGAATAACCTCAAAAGGGGTATAGAATCATTAAAACCATTTCCTAATAATATATGAACAACAAGAGGAGACACGAAAAATAATATAAAGGTCATAAGTATTCCTAATAAGGAAACCAGTTTCAATATTCTTTTAAGATATCTTGCACCTTTTTCTACAGACTCATTGAAGAGTCTGCTCATTATTGGGAAAAGAGCAATATTAATTGGCAAACTCGTAATCGACATTACAGCCATAATAATGCGATAAGCACCTGAATATATACCTACTTTATAATCACTCTCATAATAGCCAAGGATTGTCATTCCTACTAAAGTATAAGCAGACATAAACAGATTATTAATAAAGATAGGGAAGCTCTTCTTTAAGACTTTCTTGACAAGTATATCCGTTATATTGATTCTTGTATATTTCAGGTCATAATGCATGATTACATATACAAATGCGATAAAACCAACAAAAATGTACGAACATGACAAAATGAGAACATATGCTTGATAATCATTAGGACATCTCACAAATATAACTATAAGAACAGCTCCAACAAACTTAATGAGAAAGTTAAATAAAGCCATCCTCCCCATATTCTCAAGCCCCTGGAAAAACCATGTTGGGAATAATGCTATACCAAGATTTACTAATGCCGCATTAAAATATAATACAGGATTTGTATTTACCTTATCAACAAAAATACCTACAAAAATAAGTATTAGCATAGAAGCTACGAACAATGCTAATCGTGAAAAAATTACGGTCCAAAATATAGTGCATAAACTTTTTTTATCATTCTGATATATTGCGACGTCCTGAGTAGCAGAATATTCAAATCCGAAATATACAATAATAGTTAGATAACTTATTATATTTTGAGCATATGAAACAACACCAAAAGGGGAAGCCCCTAATGCCCTTACTACAAAAGGCATAATAATAATTGGTATAATATAATTAGCTATCTGTACTACACCAACTGAAGCAATATTCTTAACTAATGCAGAAGAATTCTTTTGGATGCTCCAACTCATAATTTAAATTTTATTACCTGACTCTACTCTATTTCTTGTAAATAGAATAACTGTCCTAACAATTAAACCTGCAATTATAAAGAGGACTATTATATATACCTTGGGTATATTATTTTTTTTCAATGGCACCGAAGCAGACTGCACAACTGTAAATACAGGCGTACGCTCTTGAACTTTAGCTTTTGCCATTTGGAATTGTTGGGCCATTTGAGTATACATATTATACTTCAGCTGCATTTCATTTTCCAAATCTTCTTGTTTAACTTTATAAGACTCAAGCGCCAGTTCCTGGTTGGCATCCGAATAAGAACCATATAATTGGCGCGATTTCACATATTGACTTTTTGCTTCATCTAAAAGCTTTTGCATATAAGCTACATCATGTCGTGCCTTATTAGTTCTATAGTTAGTTATAAATGATTGAAGTCGCATTTTCACAGAGTCAGCCATTGTCGCAGAAATTAATGGATCCTGAGCTGTTACATCGATTTTTATTATGTCTGACTTTTTATCTACACTGCATTTAACCAAATCCTGTATTGACATAGCGATATTATACTGTTCCTGAGTAAGTTTGAAAGGATTCACCTTATGTTCCTTTCCATCAATTATATTCGAAGAAAATGATTTAATCAACTTTTTAATCCATAATTGAGGATAGCTCCACCATGGTATTTTCTGATACTTATTTATATAATCAGAAAAAGTAGTATTTATGTTACCATCAATTGATTTTACTTTAACATTAAACAGACTCGTAATAAAATCCATCGAATTCATTAAATCAGGATATATTTCGGGATATAAAGCATCATCAGACGACATTGACTTGACATCCATACCTATCATCGATGCAATAGACGATAAGTTTGATGATGTAAGACTGCTCCCTGACGTCTCAGGAGCAAGCATTACACTTGTTTTATAAACATTCGGGATACTGAATGCCACAATAAGTCCTATTAATGCTGCTATTGCACAATATATAAACACATTTTTTTTATCTGCTGATACGATTTTAAATATCTTACTAAAATCAATTTCCATATCAGCATGCTTTATCGTTTTATTTTCCATTTCAATATTGCTTATTACTTTAACACATTCGCTAGTGTTGCTATCATAGTCGCTATAGATGCAACTGAGGTACCAATAGTAAATATTTCAGATATTGATGCCCTATCCCTTTGTGGTTTACTCGGTACCACTATTTCACACCCTGGAAGTACCTTGGCATTATGCCCAACTTTTGCAACAGTCCCATTCATATATATTATATAAGAATGACTCTTCTTTGCCCTGTTTCCAAAACCACCGGCCTGATCTATATAATACGAAAATCTTTTGCCTTCTTTAAAACTAACAGTATTAGGATACATCACATCTCCACTTATTTTAACAGTCGGGTTATATTGAGGTACTATTATTCTATCACCTTCACGTAAGGTAACATCTGCATCCCCTCCTGGGTTCTCCAAAGCCTTTTCCAATTCTATACCAACAAAATAAGTATCACCGATATCCATCTTTTTCATATTCACGATATCTTTATCTCCGGCATTTGCCTGAGCCATTTTTACTATAGCCTCCATTCTGAGTCGTTCATCTGGATTTATCTTTCTTTCCAGTCTTGCTCCTCTTACATAAGCCATATTAGTAAGTCCTCCTGCAGCATTAATAATTTCACTTATCCGCTGGTCCTTCTTCTGTAAAGTATAACTGCCACTAAACAAGACTTCACCTTCTACACTAACATTTTGCTGAGAAGAGTATCCGGGACTTTTACGTACATAAACCTCATCATACGGTTCCAACTTAAAACCTGGTTCTCCATCTATTACGAATCCATCCTTTAATGAAAATGTATATGTATTGGCAATAACATCACTTGTCGTAATGGCCTTTTGATCTGATATTCTTCGAGATATATCAACTTTTACTGACGATGCAGCATCCTTTAAACCTCCAGCCTGTAATACAAAATCCTCTAACGACTCATTTTCTGCATATTTATATACACCCGGATAGTAAACCTCACCGTGGATTGTTATTGTCTTACTTATTTGTCCATCCTCTTTGCTTGGAATAAACAACACATCTTCATTTTGCATTGGTATATCTGCCACTTTGCCAGACATAATCCCTTCTATATCTACCGGTACTACTTCGAGTGTTCTGTCTTTTTTCATTCTGTGCATAACAGCATGAGCAGTAAATGCGTCTTCTTTAATTCCATCAGCGTGTAGCAGCAATGTACGTACGCTGTTTATGTCTCCTCCTATTTGATACATTCCCGGACGGAACACAGCACCTTTCAATTCAACCATATTGCTATAGCGCTGTATTATAGAATCTACACTTACAGAATCTTCATCAGACAAGTGGAACGAATTCATATCAAATTCTCCGATATTGAATACAGAATATTCTCTCCCTGTTTTTCTTACTAACCTTACAGTTTTCTTATAAGCATCCCCTTTAAAGCCACCTGAGTATTTAAGCAGTGTTTCTACACTTTCATTTTTACGCATCTCATAGTACATTGGCCTTTTTACTTTACCGGTGATATCGACAAGGCAGTCATAAGGGCCTACTACTATTACATCATTATCCGCAAGTCTTACATTACCTGTCAACTTTCCATTCAATATGTAATCATATATATCTACAACTGTAACTAGTTTTCCTCCTCTATACACCTTAATATTGCGTAGCGTACCAATATTATTGATTCCACCTGCCATATATAAGGCATGGAATACTGTGGCAAAAGCCGATAACGTATACGTGCCGGGAACTTTCACTTCGCCCATAACATTAACCATTATAGTACGTGTCTGACCAACTGTTAGCCGTATATTAGAACTTTGGTATCTTGCACCTAATTGTGAGCGCAGTCTTGAATTTGCCTGAGCTACAGTCAGTCCGCTTACCTGTACAGGTCCAAAGCCTTCAATAGTAACAGTTCCATCTGGCGATACTGTGCCCTCAACAGTTTTTTGCGAAGCACCATATATATCAATGTATACAGCATCCCCTGGTCCTAAACGGTAATTTTGAGGCGTAGCTATATTCATATTGGGTTCAAATGATAATGACTTATTATTGAATATATCACGCCCAAAAACTTTTTTTACATTATCTCCAGAATTGCTTTTTATAGAATCCACTGAGAAAGATTTAATTTCCCTTTGCATATCCATAAACTGCACATTTGTACTATCATAAGCACTATTAGGATTTTCTTCTTTTATTCTGTATTTGGCAGTTGCTTTCTTTGTATCTCCATTTACATTTCTCATCCGATTGTTACTCACATTCAAAGAACCCTCACCTGATTCAGCTCCAAGACCTGTGCCTTTTTTCAGTCTATCATAACTTTTTTTTACTCTTCGTATCTGACTTATATCCACACCTTTTTGCATCAATTTTGTTACAATCTGGCTTTGAGAAACTCCCTTCTGCTGCTGTTCAATTACAAAATCTATGACTTGCGAGTCAGTCATAAAAGATTGCGCCATACTCCCTAAAGAGCATAACATTATAAATATAGGTACTAATATAAGTCTTTTCATTTTTACTATACGTCTTATTTAATAAGTTTTCCTTTTAATAATATACATCGCTGTATCCCACATTATCTTCATGTCTAACAACAATGTTCTGTTTTCCAAATAATGTACATCAATTCTAAGTCTCTTCAACATTTTATCCATGCTGTCGGTATACCCATTATATAAGGTAGCCTCAGATGTCATTCCCGGCCTCATTTCATATATTAAGTTGTAGTCATTATCCTTCTCCATAATCTTATCAATGAAGAATTTTCTTTCTGGTCTTGGACCCACAATCGACATATCACCTTTTATTACATTCCACAATTGTGGCAATTCATCCAGATGATGATTTCTAAGAAACACCTCGAATTTTGTTGATGATTCCGAATCAGGAGTAGGATTCAATAATGGTTTATCGTCCTCAATATTACCTTTCATCGTTCTGAACTTATATATAGTAAAAGGTATTGCATCTTTACCTATTCTCTCTTGCGAGAATATTGCCGGTCCGTTACGCTGAGCCTTCAACAACAAGAAGATAAAAAGCATTAATGGTGATAATATAATGACTCCGAAAGTTGCCAAGCAAAAATCGGAAAACCTCTTTATAGCCCTATCTGCATAACCCATGGCATCATGCCTGCATACTAAATAGCCTTTATTCTCTTTTCCATCCATTAGATTTGCATTGTCATACATACCTTATTACAACTTAAAAACTTAAAAATTATTGCAAAGGTAGGTGTTTTTATATTAAAAAGACAACGATTACAATAAAAAGTATTATCTTTGCACACTGAATATTATATCAAATCATCGGGGATGACTGGATTAGACAGCAGGATGAGATGGTATGTAAGCACGCAGTGCGCCGATGGCTGCCACTATAATCCAAGCGATCAAAAATTTATCTGGCGAAAATAATTACGCTCTTGCTGCCTAGTCGAAGATAGTAGACTGGCTTTATCCCGTCACTAGGTGACAGGACGAGACATCGCTCAGAGGCTCTTGTTCCGAAGCTTTCTGGTCCAGCGGTGTAGGAATAATCGGGAATAGTTATAGTAGGCCTTGATGCTATAATGAAATTTAGAGGATAAGGTTGTAGTGGGTGGTCCAGGTCTTGCTACAGCACGAAAACCGAAGGCTGGAATAAGCGTGTAGAAAGCGTATGGTTTCCCTGTTTGGACGAGGGTTCAAGCCCCTCCATCTCCACAAAAAAAGATTGATGAAAATCAATCTTTTTTTATTTTAATACATCTGTATATATGTTCAAGTTTTGTTATCATATTTACTTTGCTATAACGCCTTAATGAATTCATCCAGTATTTTAAGCCCTTTGTCCGTAGCAAATCCCCTGACAGTTACAAGCAATAAATTTTTGTATATATCAATAAAAGGATATTTCATATAGAACTTCGTTCTCATTATATATTCCATCTGAGCATCAGCAAGTTCAAATAGAATATCATATCTTACATCGCTACGGAAGAATCCTTCTTCTACTCCTTTATTAAAAAAATTTAAGGCGCTGTCTTTATTACTACGTTTATTATCCTGTATACATGCTATCACCTTTTTATATTTATGCAGTTCCGAATATAAAAGAGGATTAACATGGCTAAGTTCTTCAACCTGCTGACGGTATATTTCCAGAATTATCTCCATTACATTGGGATTCCTGTTCAGGAAATCATCCATTTTCTTCTGTTTTATACTCATTCGCCGCATTATAGTTTCCATTATAAGACACTCTTTGTCACAGAATATTTCGTACAATGTTCGTTTAGATATAGACAGGTGTGCTGCTATATCATCCATTTTTACGGCACGAATGCCTTCTTGCTCGAAACGGCGTAAGGTTTCTTCTAATATTCTCTCACGAAGGGTATGCCTGTATTCTGTAGTGCTGCTTATTTTGTGCATAATAAAACATTTAGTGCAAAGTTAGTTATTTTTTATTTAATTCTTTATGTTTATACTTATATTTTGTTATCTTTGTAAGCGATTTTATAGAAAAAATAAAAGTATAAACTTATATTATAATAGTACAAGATGGTCAAGATCTCTAAAGAGGCTGCTTTGTTATACCATGAACAAGGCAGGCCGGGTAAAATTGAGGTTATCCCAACAAAACCTCACCGCACACAAACCGATTTAAGTTTAGCTTATTCTCCAGGCGTAGCATTCCCCTGTCTGGAAATACAGCAAAACCCGAACGATGTTTACAAATATACTGACAAGGGTAACCTTGTTGCCGTTATAAGTAACGGTACAGCAGTACTTGGTCTCGGTGACATCGGCGCGATGAGTGGTAAACCTGTTATGGAAGGTAAGGGATTACTCTTTAAGATATATGGTGGTATCGATGTTTTTGATATTGAGGTAGATGAGAAAGACCCTGAAAAGTTCTGCGAGACAGTAGAAAGGATCGCTCCTTCTTTTGGTGGTATCAACCTCGAAGATATTAAGGCACCTGAATGTTTCTATATTGAGGAACGCCTTAAGAAAACTCTTGATATCCCTGTAATGCATGATGATCAGCACGGTACAGCTATTATTTCTGCTGCCGGACTAAAGAATGCTCTCGAAGTAAATGGTAAAGACATCAGTAAAGTAAAGATTGTTGTTAACGGCGCAGGAGCTGCTGCAATATCTTGTACTAAACTGTACATGTCACTTGGTGCTAAAAAGGATAATATCCTTATGCTCGACTCCAAAGGCGTTATTACCAGTGATCGTGAAAAACTTAATGAGCAAAAGAGATTCTTTGCTACAGATCGTCGTGATGTTCATACTCTCGAAGAGGCAGTTAAGGGTGCAGATGTATTCGTAGGCCTGTCTAAGGGTAACGTACTTTCTAAAGATATGGTACGTAGCATGGCTGACCAGCCTATCGTCTTTGCTTTAGCCAACCCTGATCCTGAAATTACTTACGAAGAAGCTATGGATAGCCGTCCAGACGTACTTATGAGTACAGGACGTTCTGACTATCCTAACCAGATCAACAACGTTATTGGTTTCCCGTACATTTTCCGCGGTGCTTTAGATGTTCATGCCAAAGCTATCAACGAAGAGATGAAACTGGCAGCAGTAAAGGCTATTGCCGACTTGGCAAAGCAACCTGTTCCTGATGTTGTAAATGATGTATATCATGTTAACAACCTCACATTTGGTCCTAAATATTTCATTCCGAAACCAGTAGACCCACGTCTTATTACAGAGGTATCTGCTGCTGTTGCAAAGGCTGCTATTGATAGTGGTGTTGCACGCAATACTATTACAGACTGGGATGCATACAAGAAGCATCTGCGTGAAATGCTAGGTCAGGAGACTAAGCTGACACAGAAGTTATATGATACTGCTCGCAATCACCCACAGCGTGTTGTCTTTGCAGAGGGTATTCATCCTACGATGCTTAAAGCTGCTGTACAGGCTAAGGCTGAGGGTATCTGCTATCCTATCATATTAGGTAATGACGAACGTATCAAGAAGTTGGCTAAAGAATTAGAACTAAACCTTAATGGCATAGAAATAGTAAACTTGCGTAGTGATATTTATGCAGAGCGTCGCGAACGTTATGCACATATTCTTGCAGAAAAACGTTCACGTCAAGGTTATACTATAGACGAAGCTAACGATAAGATGTTCGAAGGTAACTACTTCGGTATGATGATGGTAGAGACAGGTGAGGCTGACGCTTTCATTACAGGTCTTTATACTAAATACTCTAATACTATCAAGGTAGCGAAAGAGGTTATCGGTATTCGTCCTGAATATAAGCACTTCGGAACAATGCATATATTAAATTCAAAGAGAGGTACTTACTATATTGCAGACACACTTATAAACAGACATCCGGACAAGGAAGTACTTATAGATATAGCCAAACTAAGTGCAATGACTGTGAAATTCTTTAATGATGAACCGAAAATAGCCATGACCAGCTATTCTAACTTCGGCACAGACGAGAAAGGAAGTCCTGTACAGGTACACGAGGCTGTAAAAGAGATGCAAGCTCAATACCCTGATCTTGCCATAGACGGTGAGATGCAAGTTAATTTCGCTATGAACAAGACTTTGCGTGATTCTAAATACCCCTTCTCACGTCTTAAAGGTAAAGATGTCAACACTCTTATATTCCCTAACCTAAGTAGTGCTAACGGCTCATACAAACTGTTGCAGGCTCTTGATCCTGACACAGAGATAATAGGCCCGATCCAGATGGGTCTGAACAAGGCAATACATTTCACCGATTTCGAATGTTCGGTTCGTGATATAGTAAATATCACAGCTGTAGCAGTAATCGATGCATACGTAGAAAAGGTCAAAGACAAGATCAATAAATAAATAAAAAAATATCCCTTGAAATTTCAAGGGATATTTTTTTACTTTTCACAGAGTATACTTACTATTCGTTCGGCCGTACGTCCATCCCATCTGTCAGGGAGTGAACATTTTTTCCATCTGCCTTCTTTAATATCTTCCACATATCGTGCAAGCATATCAGGGTCTTCACCTACCAATACGTTCGAACCAATACTTACAGTTTCCACATGCTCTGTATAACTATTAAGTGTTATACATGGTATCCCGTTAAATGTTGCCTCCTCGGCTACATTGCCAGAGTCTGTAATTATGCCCATTGCATGAGATGTAAGATATCCGAACTCAAGATATGAAAGAGGGTCAATTATCTGGAATGTATTATTTACCGGCAATAAATCCTCTACAACCACACGTGCCTCATCCCTCAAAGGAGCAATAATATTAATGTCACCAGAGACGCGCAGCATTTCATTCAGCATCTTCCGTAAGTTTTCTCTATTACCAAGAATGGCTTTACGGTTAAGAGTGAATACCATATACTGTCCTCCATTAAGTTGAAGACTGTCTAGCACATCAGGTCTTTGCAGACGCGAATGGTTAAATCTCAGAGTATCCATTAGTATATTACCAACCATATAGACCTGAGATATATTAGCACCCTCACGACTTACTATACTGTTACTCCCCATACCGGCTGTAAAAAGCAGATCAGAAAGTCCGTCTATAACCAAGCGGTTTATTTCTTTTGGCATCTTAATATCAAAAGAACGTGTACCGGCCACTAGATGTGCTAACATAACGCCCTTTTTCTTTGTAACGATAGCAGCGGCCATTGTAGAAGCAAGATCATCAACAACAATTACACAATCGGTTTGATTGTCGTCCAGATACTTGTCAAATTCTCCCATCACTTTACCTGTCAGTTCATTAAGACTTAGGCAGTCTACTCCAAGATATACATCCGGTTGCCTTATCTGAAGGTCATCAAACAGGGATGACTCTAACGACTTATCCGATAAAGAGCCTGAATACACCAGTTTATAGGCAATATTCTTCCCCTCTTTTCGAGCTTTGTTAATAGCCCATATTATAGGTGCAACTTTTATAAAATTAGGTCGTGCTCCTGTTACTATACATACATTCATACTCTTTAAACATTTATTGGTTTACTGATGCAAAAGTACAAATATTTTATGGATATAAATAAGTTTAAAGGTAATTTATTTAGCTATAGCCGTTTTAAGTCTGTCCATAGCCTCATTCAGCAGTGC
Source organism: Xylanibacter oryzae DSM 17970 (assembly GCF_000585355.1). Lineage (NCBI taxonomy): Bacteria > Pseudomonadati > Bacteroidota > Bacteroidia > Bacteroidales > Prevotellaceae > Xylanibacter > Xylanibacter oryzae. Next base: position 1,260,845 of record NZ_KK073873.1, read on the forward strand.
CCTCGGACAACCCACATTCAGGCGCATATAACCTTCACCTCCTTTACCAAACATTTCACCGTCATTAAGAGCTAGATTAGCCTTATTAATAAAGAGATCATTGAGTTGCTCATGATTCAGATTCAGATCGCGGCAGTCCAACCATAACAGAAAAGAAGCCTGCGGACGGAGTGGTTTTATCTGAGGTATATTCTTAGCACAGTATTCAATTACGTAATCAATATTACCTTCAACATATTCCAGCATCTGCTTACGCCACTCTTCTCCATATCTGAAAGCTGCAATAGTAGCTATAGGCGCAAACAGCGTAGGCTCATTCAGTTCGTTGGCCCTAAGCCATCCGAAGTATTGTGCCCTTATTTTATCATCAGGAATAATTGCGTAACTGCTTACTATACCTGCTAGATTAAATGTCTTCGTAGGTGCACCAAATGTGATGCTACAATGTGCTGCCTTATCTGATACAGAAGCAAATGGTATGTGCTTATTGCCATATATTGCCATATCACAGTGTATCTCATCTGATAAGACTAATATATTATGATCGTAGCAAAAATCAGCCAGGCGTACTAGTGTTTCTTTAGACCATACTATGCCTCCGGGGTTATGAGGATTACTGAGGATAAGCATACGACACTTATCGTCTGCTACCTCCGTCAGATTATCAAAATCCATCTCGTAAGTCCCGTCTTCATTCCTCTTCAATGGATTGAAGACTACCTCTCTCCCATTACCTATTGGTGTAAGTCTGAACGGATGATAAACAGGAGGCTGTATGATTACTTTCTCGTCTTTCTGAGTAAACACATTGACAGCCATTCCTATGCCTTTGACAATACCGGGAATATACGTTATCCAGTCTTCATTGATATTCCACTGATGATGCGACTCTATCCAGTCTATCACTGTAGGCCAGTAGTCTTCCGGTTCAACTGTATATCCGAATATATGATGCTCTAATCTTTTACTTATCGCATCAACGATAAACTCAGGTGTTTCGAAATCCATATCTGCTACCCATAATGGCAGCAAATCTGAACGTCCATAACGTTTCTTAAGCACATCCAACTTCAGTGCTCCTGTACCGCTACGGTCTACTATTTTGTCAAAGTTATATTTTATCATAGGGCTTGTTTTATATCATCTAACAGGTCTTCTACATCCTCTAGTCCTACAGACAAGCGTATTGTAGTGTCTAGCACGTCCATTTCTTTGCGCTGCTGGTCTGTGAATAATCCGAAGATTGTACTTGCAGGGTGTATTGCCAGAGTTCTGTTATCAAATAGATTTGTAGCTCTCCTTATCAGTTTCAGATTGTTTAGGAAACGGAAACAGGCATCACGATCTTTAAGATCGATCGTTAGCATCGCTCCAGATGTCTCACCAAACTGTTTTCTTGATATCTCGTAATATGGATTATCCTTAAGTCCTACATAATTAACCTTTACGCCGGGCAACTTATATAGTTCATTGGCAAGCCATAAAGCATTTTCTGCCTGTTTGTTGTATCTCACAGCAAGTGTTTCAAGTCCTAGCGACTGCATATAAGCCACCTGAGGAGTCATGTATGCCCCTATATTAAAGAGAAGCTCACCACGCAACCTGCAACTAACGAAGTCGAACCTGCCGTAATCTATCACAAGTCCGCCAAGTGATGTAGCGCCACCAGATATGTATTTAGTACTTGATACTATTTCTACGTCTACACCCAGTCCACCCAAGTCTGTTTCTGTGAAAGGAATCGTTGTCGAGTCTGCAATAAGAGGGATGTTATGCTTACGTGCAATAACAGAAAGAGCTTTAAGATCAGCTACCTCCAACTGTGGATTTGTCATTATCTCAAGAAAAATACAACAAACATCTTTGTTTACAGCCTCTTCCACTGCTTTAGCATCAGTAAGGTCTAGTAGTATCACTTTTACCCCAAACCTCCTCAGTGTACCAGTAATAAGCGACAATGTGTTGCCGAACAAATGGCGTGATGCTATTATATACTTCCCCTCAGAAACTACAGCCATAAGAGCATTGCTTATAGCAGCCATTCCTGAATTGAACGCGACAACATCAGCCGCACCTGTAAGCGACTTCACTTTGTTTTCAAAATATGTTACTGTTGGATTCTCCGTGCGAGAATAGTCAGGACCCTTCATTCGGCCGCAAAAAGTATCAGCCATATCTTGAGCATTATCAAACTCGTATGCTACTGAATTATAAACCGGCATACTTAATGCCCCATAAGGGTCCTTCCTACAGAAAGGCTCATCTATAGCTTTTGTCTGTTTCTTCATACTTAACTTTTTAAAAGAAATGCAAAGTTAAAATATTATAAGAAACAGACAAAAGAAAAAGTGTTATAAAATATTATTTGTTACACATATACCAAACATGTGGTATATTTAGTTGTCTTTAAACAATTCTTTTATTCCTCCCAGACTGCCAAGAAGATTGGTAGCCTCATATGGCAAGTATACAGTTTTCGTCTTATCACCGGTTGCAACCTCCTTCAACATAGCGATATATTTCTGAGCCAACAGATAGTTGGCAGGATTAGAAGTCTTACCTACAGCCTCTGTTATCTTCTCAATAGCTATAGCCTCGGCTTCAGCCTTACGTATACGGGCCTGTGCCTCACCTTCAGCATTAAGGATGGCCATCTGTTTGTCAGCCTCAGCATTATTTATTGTAGCCATCTTTGCTCCTTCCGATTTCAATATTGCAGAAGCCTTTTCGCCTTCACTGGTAAGGATTGCTGCACGCTTGTTACGTTCTGCCTGCATTTGCTTCTCCATTGCCTGTAACACACTCGCTGGAGGAGTGATGTCCTGTAGTTCCACACGGTTAACCTTTATACCCCACTTGTTTGTTGCGTCATCCAACACAGCACGCAGTTTGGTATTGATAGTATCACGTGATGTCAACGTCTGGTCCAGTTCCAGTTCGCCTATTATATTACGCAGTGTTGTCTGTGTAAGTTTCTCTATGGCGTTAGGCAGGTTGTTAATTTCGTAAGCAGCCTTGAAAGGGTCTACTATCTGAAAATACAGCAGAGCATTGATTTCTGTCTGCACATTATCTTTAGTGATCACATTCTGCTTGTCGAAGTCATATACTTGTTCACGCAGGTCAATAGAATTAGAGTAAAGGTATCTGCCTCTACTCATCGTTATTATAAGTTTAGCTCGATCAATAAAAGGTATGATGATATTTAGACCCGGCTTTAGTGTGGCATAATAACGCCCCAGACGCTCTATTACTTTCGTTTCTGACTGTGGAATAATCACCAGACTCATCTTGGCGAATATCAGTACGCAAACTACTATTGCGATTAGAACATAAGTTGTAATTTCCATATTAAATATAATATTAATGATTAATACTCTAAATCTTTGATACAGTGACAATTATACTTTCCATACTTATCACTTTTACTTTATCTCCCTTTACTATTTCCTGTCCGTCTGCGCTCTGAGCCTTCCAGTCGTCACCATCAATGGCTACCCTGCCGAAACCACCACTTACGATGGTTTCACTCACCCGTCCTTCTCTACCAATCAGCGCGTCAGCATTACTTTCACGTGCAGTGCCTTTATGTCCCGGTAGATATTTCATGACCATCGGACGAACCATAAAAATACATATTGCTGATGCAACGGCGAACGTTATTATCTGAGCCACCATACCAAGTCCTATAGCTGATGCAATAGCAGCTATTCCGGCTCCTATAGCAAAACACATTATATAGAATGTACCGCTACTTAATTCGATAATAAGACTTACTATAGCAAAAAACACCCATATCTGCCATACATTTTGTGATAAATAATCAATCATTGTCTTTCAAGTTATTATTATGACGCAAAGATATAAAATAAAAATCAATTTATACCATACATTATGCATGTATTTACAAAAAATATTTGGCTGGAAGAATTTAATATATTACTTTTGCTAACTAGTTATCACCCACTTAATGTAGATGAACAAAATAAGTTATATATTGTTTTCAGCGTTGACTCTGCTTATGGCAGCATGTAGCGGCCGCGGTAAAGATATTAGTCCAAATGGCAATTCGGTCTACTACTGGCGTACATCGTTTGCATTAGATAAAAGTGAGACTGATTTTCTGATCGGCAATAACGTCAAAAAGATGTATATCAGATACTTTGATGTTGTACCTACAGAGGGTTCCGGGATTATGCCAAATGCTACTATAACATTCAACGGTAAGATACCGCACGGCGTTAGTGTTATCCCTGTAATCTATATAATGGAAGAAAGTCTTAAGTATGATACATCGGTTCTCGGAAAGAATATAGTAGACAGAATCTTGCAGATCAATGCCACTAACGATATATACGAAACAAAAGAGATTCAGATAGACTGCGACTGGACGTCACGCTCACAAAACAAATATTTCGCTCTTCTTAGAGACATCCGCAAATATGCAGCCTTGCATTACATCAGTCTATCTGCCACCATACGTTTACATCAACTGTCAATGCAGGCACCTCCTGTTGATTACGGCACACTTATGATGTACAATACCGGTGATGTGAAAGACCCGCGTTGCAGCAATCCTATACTCAGGCTTCGTGATGTAGCACCATACCTGAAGAACCTTGGCAGCTATCCATTGAAGATGAATGTGGCCTACCCTATATTCAGTTGGCGTCTCGTATACCGTAGCGGTCATTTTGTAGGTTTCATGCATGGCAATGATATTGAGACGTATCCCGGAGACAAGATCGTAACCATGCAGTGCAGTGCCAAAGACATATTGAAAGTGAAACAAGCTGTAATAAGAGAAAGACCAAGCATTAACAATAACGTGATATTATATACCCTTGACAAGTGTAACATTAAAAGATATAAAAATGATGAAATTAAAGAGATTTATAGTCATTAGCCTTTTCTCAGGTATCAGTGCTTACGCCTGTGCCTGTATAAGCGAGACTACGCACAATTATTATATGTTCAGTGTTTACGACCGTCAACTAAACGGTAATAACTATCTGACCCGTATCAATCAGGATGATTTCATCAGAAAGATCAACCTTAACTGGAGTGCATATACCGCAGGCGAAATCACTTCGTATCAGTCGGCCAAGTTGCGTGCTTATGCTCAACGTAAAGGCGATAAGGCCATGCTTAATTATATCAGACTGTTAGACTTGTATCTTAAGGTAGCCGATAGCTATAAAGAGACATGGACATACCCTACCAAACAACAATTGATATGGAGGACCAACACCCTGAAAAGTGTTAGCAATGCAGCTTACATAAATACCCGTAGCAAAATTCGTAGTCAGTATGCCCTGCTGTATATGCGCTGTAACATGCTTTTGAAGCAGTATGCCACTAACGTAAAATTTTGGAACACAGATGCCAGCAAAATGCCTAAATCGGTATACCGAGACATGATGCTAGACATATATGCAGGCTGCCTTGCCCGCACAGACCGTGGTGATGAGGCCTGCGATATCTTCGCCTCTCTTGGCGACATACCAAGTATCAGTACTTGGATGAATGGTAAGAGAAATCTAAAAGGCATACAGGCCGTATATCAGCGCAACAACAATTCACCTACCCTGCCATTTCTCGTACAGGAGTTTGTCAACAACGCACAGGAGACTGCTGACGACGAACATGCACAGACTACCGGCGGTATGAATATCTACGGTAAACTGTTTGTCAACAAGATATATCGCAAGGAGATACTCGACTTCTGCGATTTTGCCAACCGGGTTGTAGCCGAAGGCAAGACCAGCTCACCTGTATTATGGAAATCGGCTGCAGCATGGTTACACTTCATGTTTGGAGATCCTCGTGTGGCACAACAAGAAATCGATGAGTCAGGTCATATGATGGGTACTCTTCGTATGATGGATAACGCAAGGGCAATACGCCTTTATATATCTTCGGCCAATGCCAATAATTCAGAATCCTTTGATAACTATCTAGCTGGAGAATTGGAATGGCTTTACAATAAAGCGCAGAAAGAAGAATTCGCCGGCAGCAACTATTATCCCAACCACTATACAGAAGTCTTAGACCGATTGGTAAACATACAACTGGTCAAGAAATACGAGAGTTGGAACCGTAGTGATGTAGCCACTGCCCTAGTTGGTGTAATACGCCATCAGCAGTCAGCCATGCAGTCATCCCAGCCTTACTACGACAACACGTGGAATCCTGAATACAGGACAGATTATTTTTATCGTCTTGATTCATTAAGTGCTTATTCTACAAGTTGTTACATTGATTACATTCAACAGACACCTTCACATAGTATTGATGCATGGATACTGTCACACATAAGCCGTGACAGCAATTACCTCAACGATATTATCGGCACAAAATATCTGTGCAGTGGCGAATACGCCAAGGCTATTGAATACCTTGAAAAGGTACCACTCTCATACCTTGACCACCAGAACATAAGTAAGCATATGGCGTCACGTTCATTTTCCAAAGAGAAATGGTTTTATGATATGCGTCGCCCTGATTATGATAATCAGTCTGGTACGCACCTTACATACAATATGAAGCTACTGTTTGCCCAAAAGATGAACGATATGGAGAACAAGTTTACTGTGCTTAACGATCAGGAGCGCATCAAAATGGCATACGATATAGCCACGATGTACTATCAGGCAAGTCATCTTGGCGACTGTTGGTTTATCACTCACTACGCATGGAGCATCGGCGATAGCGCACGTGTAGGCGAGGCCGACTTTGTGGCAAGAGCTGTCAACTATCTCAAGATAGCAAAGAACAGTACAGATTTCACTCTCAAAGAAAAATCACTCTACGCCCTTGCATACATCCCTATTGATGCATGGTATGATGAAGTGTGGAATGACAAGACCAATAAGTATGTAACACAATACTACAAGTCATCAAGACAATACAAAGCACTCGAAGAACTGGCCGATTTTGAAATCAGCAATCCACAGTCGTCACCAAGTATCTATGTCACAAGATGTGATGTACTGAAACAGTTCAATAAATCAAGAAATAATTAAAAGATATAATATATGATTACTCCCGAATTACTACATCCAGAAAGTATAGTTGTAGTAGGTGCCTCAAACAACACTCACAAACCGGGCGGAGCTATCGTCCGCAACCTGTTAAGCGGTGGTTATAAGGGTACTCTTCGACTTGTAAATCCTAAGGAAGACGAAATACAAGGCATTAAAGTTTTTAACGATGTAGAAGACATTCCCCCTACCCAGTTGGCTATCCTGGTCATACCGGCCAGGTTTTGTCCCGACGTGGTAGAGACTCTTGCTACGGGCAAGAATACGAAAGCCTTTATCATCATATCAGCCGGATTCGGCGAAGAGACTCACGAAGGTCTTATTCTTGAAGAGCGCATCCTTGACATATGCAACAAAAACGGTGCAGCCCTTATCGGTCCTAACTGTATAGGCATGCTCAATATGTGCCATCACAGTGTGTTCACCCAACCAATACCCAACCTCAACCGTAAAGGTGTTGATTTTATATCCAGTTCTGGAGCTACGGCTGTATTCATCCTTGAGTCGGCTGTCATCAAAGGTCTTCAGTTCAATTCGGTATGGAGTGTTGGCAACGGCAAGCAGATCGGTGTAGAAGACGTGCTGCAATATATGGACGAAAACTTTGATATAACGACCGACTCGAAAGTCAAGCTTCTATATATCGAAAACATAAAAGACCCCGATAAACTCCTGTTCCACTCATCATCACTTATCCGCAAAGGATGCAAGATAGCAGCTATCAAGTCGGGCACATCCGAGAGCGGCAGTCGTGCGGCATCGTCACACACAGGTGCGATAGCCACAAGCGATTCAGCTGTAGAGGCTCTCTTCAGAAAGGCCGGTATCGTAAGATGCTTCTCACGAGAGGAACTCACAACGGTAGGTTGCATCATGACACTGCCGCATCTTGAAGGGCGCAATTTTGCCATTGTCACCCATGCAGGAGGCCCCGGTGTAATGCTCACCGACGCACTGTCTAAAGGAGGTCTTAATGTACCGAAATTAGAAGGAGAAGTTGCCGAAGAACTGAAGAGCAAACTCTTCCCCGGCGCATCCGTAAGCAATCCTATAGACATACTTGCCACCGGAACTCCCGAACAGCTCGATACGGCTATAGAATACTGCGACAAGCGATTTGACAATGTAGACGCCATTGCCGTAATATTCGGTACTCCGGGACTTGTAACCCTGTACGAGGCATACGATGTTCTACACAAGAAGATACTGACATGCGACAAACCGATATTCCCGATATTGCCGTCACTGCATACAGCAGGCCCCGAAGTAGATGAGTTCCTTAAGAAAGGCCATGTCAACTTCAGTGATGAGGTAACCCTTGCCACAGCCCTTACCCGCATCATGCACACCCCGCAACCTGCTCCACCTGAGATAGAACTCTTCGGAGTAGACGTTCCACGTATACGCACCATCATAGACTCTATACACAGCAATGGTTACATCGAGCCACAGAAGGTTAAAGAGTTGCTTAACGCAGCAGGTATACCTACTGTGCCTGAGTTTGTATCAGACAACAAAGACGAAATACTCTCATTTGCCCGCAAAACAGGATTCCCGGTAGTAGTCAAGGTGGTAGGTCCGATACACAAGAGCGATGTAGGCGGTGTTACCCTCAACATCAAGAGCGAAGCCCACCTGGCCTTAGAGTTCGACAGGATGATGTCAATCAAAGATGCCGTATCGGTTATGATACAGCCAATGCTCAAAGGCACCGAACTGTTTATTGGCGCCAAATACGAAGAGCGGTTTGGTCACGTGGTACTGTGCGGACTGGGAGGTATCTTCGTCGAAGTACTCCGCGATATATCTTCGGGTCTGGCTCCACTGTCGTACGACGAAGCCTACTCTATGATACACTCATTGAAGGCATACAAGATAATAAGAGGCACCCGCGGCAAGAAAGGCATCAATGAAGCCAAATATGCCGAAACAATAGTAAGACTGTCTACACTGCTCCGTTTTGCTACAGAAATCAAAGAACTGGATATCAATCCACTGTTGGCCACAGAACAAGACGTAACAGTAGTCGACTCAAGGATACTAATCAAAAAAGACAACAACAACAATAAATGAACAATACTTTTAAGGGATACCTCTGCGGAATCATAGCTGCAATATGTTATGGAACCAATCCGCTAGGGGTATTGCTTCTTTATCGGGATGGGATAAACTCCAACTCGGCGGTTTTCTATCGTTACATTCTAGCCATGCTGATACTCTTCGGCATGATGATAGTACAGCGCAAGTCGTTTGCTGTAAGCAAGAGAGAATTATTAATAGTAAGTATATTAGGCATACTCTTCTCAGCCTCATCACTCACCCTGTTTATCAGTTTTCAGTATATGGATGCAGGCATAGCCTCAACCATGCTATTTGTATATCCTGTGATGGTGGCCGTACTCATGATAGTACTTTTCAAAGAACGGCTATCTATAGTCACCATGCTGTCTATCGCCCTGGCCATCGGCGGTATAACCCTCTTATACCATGGCGGCAATGGTTCCACACTGAGTGCAGCCGGTGTCGCTCTGGTTATGGTATCGTCGCTGACCTATGCCATATACATAATCACGCTTAATAAGTCGAAACTCAGGATGTCGGTCATAAAACTTACATTTTATATCACCCTGGTAGGAACAATAGCCATCGGTCTCTTTTCGCTAACTTCGCAAAGCAACCATATACAGTGGCTTAGCCGACCGGAGATGTGGGGTTACGCCATGATATTGGCTCTTGTACCAACCGTAATATCCCTGGTAATGATGACAATAGCCATCAAGTCTGTTGGTTCTACCCCATCAGCCATAATGGGAGCCTTAGAACCTGTTACGGCTGTCATCATAGGTATCACCATTTTCGGCGAAGCCTTCACAGAGCGCCTCGCCGTAGGCATAGTTCTTATTCTGTCGGCAGTAATGTTGATTATCATAAGCAAGGCTTTCAATCTCCATTCCTTCGCCAATGCCATAGTCTATGTAGGGCATAAAGTGAAGAAATGGAGATGGCATTAACAGCCTCTATCTTATTCTGTTGATGAAAGGCACAAGCTCGTCTGCCATCCTGCGTGCCTGAAGCATAGATGGGTGATAGTCGGCACCATAACCCAGAGAACCATTCATAGGTGTGAAGTCAAAGCGGTAGAAACCACTGTCACCCAGTTCTGTTTTGATTTCATCAAGCACCTTCTTCTGGTCCATAAGAGGTTTGCCGTTAAGCATGCTACCTGTCAGCATCACAATCTTAGCCTTGGGATATATGGCACGCAGGTGCTTCATAAAGCCCATATAATGGCTCTTAAACAACTGTAAGTCATAGTTAGGAGTGCTCAGATCATTCGTGCCGAGGTTTACGCAAACGATGTCTGGTGTATAGCGCTTGCTATTCCACAACTCTGAAGAGTCGTAAAGCAGTGTATAGTCATACCAGCGTGGCATGATATCCTTATCGCCTGCCTTCGGACCATTATAATTGCGGTATGCACCGATACCCGAACGGGCTACTACCATGCTTTCGGCATTCAGTCGGCGTGCGGCGATACCTGCATAGGTATAATAATGATTTTCGGTAGAGTCGCTGAAGTGCATCAATTTGTTGCCTGCCTCGATACCGTAACCGCAAGTTATCGAATTGCCGATAAACTCCATTTTCAGTTTATACCTGTTCACATAAGGCAGAATCTTTGCGCCACGGTCGATGATAAATCCACGGAATTCAGGACGTCTGATATATCCCTCGTAAGCCAGCATCACCTTACAGTTATGGTTACCCTTTTTTAGTCCCTTGATAAGTGTCATCACAGAATCTTTCCGTCCGAAATTCACCTTTACAGGGTTATCATTGTCAATAGTAACCATAAAATACCCACTGTTTGGTTTAGCCTTCATCCTTATAGACGAGCCTGTAAAATTAGTCTCAATAGCCGAACCCGGATAAACCATACACGGAGCCTTCTTGTTTTTGAAACTAAAGCGGCCTGTATAATGAATATTAGCATTATCAGCCGAAACTACTTGACTGGGTTGCTGAGCAACGCAATTGATAGATGCTACAGCGAGCATCATCACGAATAACAGTTTTTTCATTGTATTATTAAATTATACTTTCTTTGTATTATCAAATTTTATGCAAATATACAGCAAAACATTTATTTTCAGAAAGAATCACTCAACATATTCTGCCATTTCATCACATCAGTAATTATTATAAGTAATATAAGACTTCCGTTTGTTTAATCCCTATTTAAAAATCAATGCTATCCCCTTCTTTGTTTATACAGAAGAAGTCAACATTACGCTCCCTGCAGACCGGTTCAAAGGCATTAGCCATATCATTAGGGTTAGCACTGAAATGCATAGGCGCAAACAATTTTGTAGGTACACTGTCAATAAACTGTCTCGGTCCGCGCATATATTCGCTGCCCAATCTGCTGTCAACCGGAAACATAGCCACATCCAGTGTCTTTACCACCTTACAGATATCCTTAAGTTCACCCAGATAAGCCATTTCAAACTTCATCGACTCCTCCTTGGTACATTCGTCAGCCCAGTGCCAGTTGTTTAAGTCGCCCGCATGGAATATTCTCTTCCCTTCGGTCTCAATATACCACGACACCCCTATATCCGTACTGCCAAAAGCCTGTACGCTTATCTTGTCATCCTTATACTCAGCTCCCTTAGCCATGAACAGCGCATCCTCTTTCTGAGCACGATGATGGCGCAGAATATCTTTAGACAGGATATACTTAATGTCCGGTCTCATCTCTTTCCATTTCAGTATCTCAGGTACGAAATGATCGGGATGGAAGTGTGATGCCATCACATAGATGCTCCCCTTATTGCGTAGCAAACCGGGAATCACGCCTGCGGGGTCTTTCCAATAGTCCAGTATGATAGTTATGTCATCGCCCACTAGGGCAAACCCACTATGATATATATAAATCAGTTTCATATTCACTATATGGATATTTCTCCTGTCAGATATAATTTTGCATTACCACCTATTAGGCATCTATCGCCTTTAAATTCACAAAAGAGTTGTCCTCCTCGCTTTGACAGTTGGCGAGCTACAAAGGTATTCTTATTCAGTTTCTTTGACCATAGAGGCAACAGTGATGTATGCGAAGACCCGGTAACAGGATCTTCAGGTATTCCTGTTTGAGGTGCAAAGAATCGTGAAACGAAGTCGACATCATCACCCTTTGCAGTAACGACCAGTCCCCTGCCCTTCAATTTTGATACCTCATTCAGGTCCGGTTGTAGATGCTTTAAATCAGATTCCGTCTCTATCACTGTGATATAATCCGTTTTACCCTTGTATGTCTCTATCGGTTTTAAACCAATACATTTTTCTATCTGTGCGTTATTTTCTTCAGAGAGCAACTGCAGATCATCGGTTGGGAAATCCATCATCAGCAAGTCATCTCTTTTTCTTACTGTCAATAATCCGCTTCGGCATGAATAAAATCTAATCTCATCATCATTATATCCCAGCACATTAAACAGCACAAATGCAGATGCCAGAGTAGCGTGTCCGCATAGGTCAACCTCTACAGACGGTGTAAACCATCTTATCTCATAATCTTGCCCGTGAGGCACTAAAAAAGCTGTCTCAGCCAGATTATTCTCAGTGCCAATATTCTGCATCAGCCTTTCATCAATCCAAGAATCCAATACACATACAGCTGCCGGATTACCAGAAAACAAGGTGCTTGTAAAAGCATCTACTTGATATAATTTTATTTTGCTCATAACTGTTATTGATAACTTCTACTTTAATAAATATATAATTCTTTTGTTAATATGCTATTTACTTTTTACTGCTTTTTTGGCAATGATAAGATACAGTCCAACTACTATGAAAGGAATGCTTAATAACTGCCCCATATCAAGAGTCATGTAATTTTCAAAACTTTCTTGAGCTTCCTTTATGAACTCAATGCAAAAGCGTGAAATAAAAATCAGAAAGATACTTGAGCCAAAGAAAAAGCCTGATTTAAATTCCGAACGTCTGTACTTATATAAGGTAAATAATATTATAAAAATCACCAGATAAGCTAACGCTTCATATAATTGGGCCGGATGTCGTGGATTCATATCTACCCGCTCAAAAACTACTGCCCACGGAACATCAGTAACATCACCAATAATTTCAGAGTTCATAAAATTGCCAATTCTTATACACATGCCTCCTAATGGAGCTACCACTCCGATATAATCAAGAGTCTTTAATACAGGACTCTTTGTTTGTCTGCAATACAAAAATATTGCTATCAACAATCCGATAGCACCACCGTGACTTGCCAGTCCCCTGTATCCAAAACTAAAACTTCCGTTTCTAAAAGAGATTGGTAAAATCATTTCAAGTGGATGAGCCAGGAAATATTCAGGTTCGTAAAAAAGGCAATGCCCTAGTCTAGCCCCGGCTACAATACCAACGAAACAATACAGAAAAAGTTTGGTAAACAAGGCGTCGGGTATTCCTTCTTTCTTAAAAAGCCTATTTATAATATAGCTAGAAATTACTATTCCACCAACAAATAAGAGATTATAATATCCAAGAGTAAAACTTCCAAACTTCAATATATATGGACTTATATTCCAATAAATATATAGTATATTTTCCATTACTTTAAATTATTAAATCGAAAGCAAAGATAACAAAAAAGTCAAAACGGCAACAAATTCGTAACAAATATATTGGTTTTTAAGATCAAAATAACAAAAGAGAGACATTTCAGCCTTGTTACAATAAATAAATAACGGCATCTGCTACTATTATTCGCAGATGCCGTTACAGACATTTCTTTCGGTTTAATTAGCTGCTACCGCAGTTCCTGTTACCAGTCCTGCCAGGGCGCTGAGTACAGTTATAAGTACCTGTATCAGCTTGCCCCAGTTGGTGGATGAAATCTTTGACATTGTGTCCTCCTTTCCTGCAACTGCCTATTCCAGGCAGTCCTTGTCAGGATTTCGCAGATGGAGTACCACCAGCCTTAGCTTTCGCAGTTTCTTTCTCACCGACAATGGCATTCTTAGGAGCCCTGCACTGTGGCATTACTCAAGAACTTCTTGGTTCTTGTACCAGAGGCATCCTTCTTGGTTTCAGGGCAGAAGTTTACACGAAGACCTTTTACGTTCTTACCTACCGAGTAGGTGTCGATAGTCTGACTTCCTGTACCTTTTATTCCAATCTTGAAACTTCCAAAACCGTTGAGCTTCACTCTTGTAGAGTTCTGCAACTGGTCTGTCATCGTCTCTACCAGTTCTGATAATACAGCTAAGATATCACTCTTTTTCACAGTACTGTTACGCTGCATTATCTCGGCAAGTCCCTCTGTGTCTATCACGTTAGTGACTATGGCACGGGCGAAGAACTGACCTGCTGTACGGCTGGCCTTTCGGTTGTCTTTTGCTAATTTGTAAAGAATAGGCATATTACAATCCTTTCGTTAAATGGTTATACAATCATCGTGATTCGGCTAAGCGCTTAGCCCTGATCACTATGGCTCAGGAGTTTCCTGAACGCTACTGCAATAAGATGTTTGTTTCTTGATTGCGAGTGCAAAGGTAATACATTTAACAGCCGATTGCAACAATACTGCCCGTGGCGCTAATCCAAAATGACTATAACATTAAAAACCTATACATTTAATATAGGTTTTACAATCTCTACCCTCATACCCAATGCATTAATAATCCTGTAGAACATACCTGCACTAGGATTAACCGTACCATTTTCTATTCTTGAAATATAAGATTTTGTGGTATTTATTTTCTTTGCCAACTCTGATTGGGTAATTTTAGCCTCTTTGCGGGCCTTAAGTAAAATCTGACTTGAATAAAACGCATATGCATCATCATCAAACGTTGCACGTTCGGTAGTACCTTCCTTTCCGAATTCATTATCCAGTTCTGCACTGATATCAGTTATCATGTTGTCTTTTGTATTCATAATATGCAAAGATAGTAAAAGTTTCATTATTTGAAAACTTTTACTATCTGTTTTTATTTTTTATGCTTCAACGCATATTTCACTAGCAAGATCAAGACCGGTACTTCTACAAGTGGTCCGATGACAGCGGCGAAAGCTTCGCCGGAACTTATGCCAAAAACAGCGATGGATACAGCGATGGCCAGTTCAAAATTGTTTCCGGTGGCAGTGAATGCTATCGAGGCTGCCTTGTCGTAAGGCACCCCAATGTGTTTTGTAAACCAGAACGATGAGAAAAACATGATGGCAAAATATAAGACCAGCGGTACTGCAACAAGCAGAACGTCAAACGGGAGTTTTACGATATATTCGCCTTTATATGAGAACATTACTATAATTGTAAACAGAAGAGCAATAAGTGTTATCGGACTTATCTTCGGAACGAAACGCTTGTAATACCAGTCATTACCTTTCAGGTTGCGGAGCAGTCTCCTTATCGTATAACCAGCCACGAAAGGTATACCCAGATATACAAGCACGCTCTTGGCTATCATCCACATCGTGATGTTCCTCACCGCATCTGTGGCAGGAAGTCCTATCCAGTCGGGAAATATTGCAATGAAAAAATAAGCATAGACAGAATAGAACAGTACCTGAAATATGCTGTTGAGAGCCACTAGACCGGCACCATATTCGCTACTGCCTTTCGCGAGGTCGTTCCACACCAGCACCATGGCGATACAACGTGCCAACCCTATCATGATAAGTCCATACATATATTCAGGATAAGCAGAAAGGAATAAAGCTGAAAGTGTAAACATCAATATAGGACCAACAACCCAGTTGAGTATCAATGAGATTGCAAGTACCTTTTTGTTTGCGAATACACGGCCCAGTTCTTCATATTTTACTTTAGCCAAAGGCGGAAACATCATCAGTATCAATCCTACAGCCAAGGGGATATTCGTCGAACCTACTTCAAAATGTCCCCAAAAGTCTACTATTCCGGGGTAGATATACCCTATACCTACACCTATAAACATCGCAAGAAATATCCACAATGTTAAATATCTATCCAAAAACGCCAATTTTTTCATTTTGCATCCTTATTTATAACGTCTGTTTAAATGATTATAGTGAATCATTACACGAACATTTTGGTAATTCCATCTTCTTTATATCTTTCATATAAAATGAGAAGAAACAGTTTTTTATTTCATTTCTGATACGACGGAACTCGTCTATAATGAATTCTGTATCACCTGTTACTGCAGCCGGATCATCAAATCCGAAATGCAAACGATGTTTTACCTTGCCTGCAAAGCTCGGACAATTCTCATTAGCCCCTCCACATACGGTAATCACATAATCCCATTCCTCATTCAGATATATCTCCACACTCTTTGGGTAGGCATGACTAATATCTATACCTACTTCATTCATCACCTTAACAGCAATCTCATTTATCTTTTCAGCTGGTTCTGTACCCGCCGAAAAGACCTCTAATGTATTATCAAAAGATGACATAAATGCCTGTGCCATCTGACTGCGACAACTGTTACCTGTACATAATATCAATATTCTTCTGTTCATCTTTTATATATTTTTCCATGCTACCAAAGCAGTATTGCCATTAGATAATTGTTCTACTCTTTTGATCCATTTATACTCCGATTCAGCTTTTGATTTTAAAAAGGTGTCATTTGTATTTGTCAGTGATAAACATGAATTCACGATCCACCATTTATTATAAATTCCTGCCCGTTGTAAGTCTTTTTGCAGACGCTCTGCTTCAAATACAGGAGTAGCTTCAGGCAATGTAACAATGATTATCTCCGTTTCATCCGAATTGCGCAACCGTGGTAACAGGTTTTTTACTGAATCAGGGATATCCCCTTCTGTACGTTGTACCTCTTTATGATAACTTTCTGTCGCATCTAGCAATAGTAGAGTGTGACCTGTCGGTGCTGTGTCTATAACTACCGTTTCGTCTTTTGCCCTATCCACTATTTCCGCAAACGCTCTGAAAACAGCAATTTCTTGTGTACAGGGTGAACGTAAATCTTCTTCTATATACGCCATATCTTCTGGCATAACGCTTTGTACGGCCTTATTGCGCACCTCATTTTTATAAGATTCCAACACTTCTGTTTCATCTATCCGACTTACTGTGATACCTGCTTGCATAACAAGATTATAATTCAGATGATTAGCCGGGTCGGTTGTGGCAAGATGCACTTTCTTCCCCATCTTTTTTAATTTAAGAGCTATTTCGGTAGCTAAAGTAGTTTTACCCACACCACCTTTTCCCATCGTAAAGATAACTCGTTTTCCCGATGTATATAAGTCATTGACCAGTTCATCTATATCTTTGGTTTGTGTAATTCTTTTATAAGTTGTACTATCTGTAAAGTTATCATAAGATAACATATGACGGATATTCGTAATATCAGATAAATTATATGACCGCAGAGGAACATAATAAGATGGATATTTCAATAATTCTTCGGGTAAATTCTTTATTGCGAGCTGTTGCCGCTCGTATATTTGTTTAGATACTTCATCTGTTTGATCCACTTTTTCCAATATCCCATTTATAACAAGTAACTGGTTCTTAATTCCAAGTAATTGCAATTCATGCGAAGAGCGCATAGCCTCTTTAAAAGGCAAAGCATCCGGACGACTTACCAAGATCAATCGTGTTGCATTGGCATCCGAAAGTGCTTCGACAGCCTTTTTGTAAATGTCCTTACGCTCTTCCAGGCCTGATAATTGTCCAAGGCAAGACGCCCCGTGGGTACTTTCACTGATAAACGTACTCCATGCAGATGGCAACTGGAGCATACGTAAAGTATGTCCGGTAGGAGCTGTATCAAAAATAATATGATCAAATTCTTTTGCTTTCCCTGCATCGGTAATGAAATCAGAAAACTGATTGAAAGCTGCGATTTCCACAGTGCATGATCCTGACAATTGCTCTTCCATGTTCTTAATGACACTTTCGGGCAATTTGTCTCTATATGGACCGATAACACTTTCTCTATATTCCGCTGCTGCTTGTTCTGGGTCAAGGTTAACTACAACGAGCCCCGGAACCTCCTTTATGATTGTACCATGACCATTTAGGGTTTGGTTAAAGACATCTTGCAAATTTGAAGCAGGGTCAGTGCTAATAAGCAATATCTTTTTACCTATATCCGCTAAACCGACAGCTGTGGCACAAGCAAGAGAAGTTTTGCCTACGCCTCCTTTTCCTGTAAAGAAAAGATATTTCGTTAAGTTTATATCCGATATATTATATTTTTCCATTGTTCTCTTATTATTTAGTAATAGGTATAAATTCTAGGTTGACGCCTGTCCAATCACTCATTTCTTTAGTTGTTGGATATACCTTTGTCACAGCTATATCACCATCCACAAGAGTTATTGGCAAAACTTCCGCCCCATATTGTTTCAGATAGTCGTTAATTGTCTTGTTGCTTACATATGCTTGAGGTTCATCTCGCAAGTTATGACGGGTTACGGTGATGCCTCTTTTCTTTAGATTATCTATTACGACTGCAATCCTCATTAAATCAGGATTGATATTTGTTCCACAAAGCCCTGTAGGACAACACATAGCAGGGTCGAATATTTCTATCTTTTTCATTATTATATGAATTATAAGTTAAATACAATAAAATAGTAAATGCCTACCGCAATGAACAGGATAGCGACAATCATATTAAACCATTTCTGGAACACCTTCATCCTGTTATAGAACTTGCCAACTCCCGCCATGCTGTAGGCAAGCAGCCACGCTACAAGTATCACAGGCAGTCCGGTGCCAAAAGCAAACACGATAGGCAACAGATATCCACCGGTAGCTTGAGCCGACATCGGTATCAACATTCCGAAGTAAAGTACACCGCTCGTAGGACAGAAAGCCATTGCGAAGAGCATGCCCAGAAGCAGGCTTCCCCATACGCCCTTCAACTTATCCGACTTTACATTTCCGGAGAACCCGAACTTGGGAAGTCGCAGTTTATTGCCAAACAACATGAACAGTCCGATGAGCAACATAGCCGGAGCGATTAGTATTTCTCCCCACTGGCTCACTCCTTTCTGGATAGAAAACATATCGGCACCACTCCTTAGTATATAGATCAATATCGCTCCCAGTACCGAATAGGCAATGATACGCCCTACCGTGTATAGAATGCCATTCCAGAAGATACGCTGTTTGCTCTCTATGTCGTGCCCGATAAAGCCAACTGCAGTTATATTAGTTGCCAGCGGACAGGGACTGATAGCCGTGAGCAATCCCAAGACAAAAGCGGTAAGTACAGGAATATTGCTGTTGTCTAATATATGTTGTAAGAAATCCATCATCGTTTTATGCTATTTTAATAGCTTACTGATCTTGTTTTTTAATCCGCTCTTAAAAGCAGGTGTATTCGTACGGGCATTTTCAAAACCGAAAGTGGTCATATCGTTTCTTACCTCTTTGCCGTTCTGCCATCTGTTCACGTACAACGACGACCAGGTTACGTGATATCTGTCAGCCAGTTTCTCTCCCTGTGGAGTTGAAATATCTATTTCCTTAAACTTTACCGCCCCACTCTTCACCTGAGCTGCAAAATCCTTGTTTACTACTTCTTTAGAATACGTTCCTACTGCTATACAAGTAGGACAACGTTGCTTGCTGTGAAAATACAAAACTTCCACCGTAGCGTTGTTTGATTTTACCACCTTCTTTGTTTGTGCATTTACAGCTGTAAGGCAAATCAGTCCCAATAGAGACATTATAATAACACGTTTCATACCTTTTATTTGTTTGTAGTTAATATGTTTCTTATTTCACTCTCAGTAATACGTCCCTTGGCTACAACTTTGCCGTCTATCACCAATGCCGGAAGCGACATTACATTATACTCCATTATCTTTTGCAGGTCTTCTTCTTTTACCAACACGGCATTAATATCCATGTCTTTCATCACTTTCTCTACATTGGCATACAGTGCTTTGCAGTTGCTGCAACCTGTTCCTAAAACTTTTATTTCCATAATTAATAATTTGTTTATAATGTTTCATTCAATGTTTTCTATAATCGTAGTTCGCAAAACAACGATCATTCAATACATAAAAAAAAGAGCTACTTCAACAGCAATTCTCTTTTTTACATATACACTGTCCTACAAACTCACCGAAAAGTTCCTGAGCAATTTTCCAGTTCTCTTTGTTGATACAATATTTCACCTTTGGAGTTTCTATTTCGCCCTGTATCAGTCCGGCGTTTTTAAGTTCCTTAAGATGTTGCGAAACGGTAGCTTTGGCGATTGGCAGTTCTTCATGTATGTCACCGAAGTAGCATGTTTCCTGCTTTGCCAGAAACTGCATAATGGCGATTCTTGCCGGATGCCCTAAGGCTTTGGCAAAACGAGCAAGTTGTTCTTGCTTTACCGTATAATTTTTATCGTTTTCCATCTTTTCTTTAAATATTGTTCGCAAACTTACGAACAATATTTTTATTTTGCAAATTTATCTGCAATAATTTACGATATTTAACTAATAAGTTTATTTTCTTTCGTAAGTGATATGCGTTCATTTTCTTTTGTGAGTACAAAAGAAAACCGAACCAAAAGAAAAAACGCAAACACGCTGCGAAGCTACTCCGCTCTGTCATTCAGCTAAAACGAAGAACTCGCTACGCTCAGACATGCTTCGTTTTTTAACGCTTCATTCGGTCGCTCCCGTTTAACGCTTCTACGCTATCGTTTGCAGGCTTACGCACTGTTATCGCTTGCGCTGCTTATCTCCGCAAGCGTTCCAGTGCGCTGCTTCTATTCCTCCTTGAAAGATTTAAGGAGGTGTCACGAAGTGACGGAGAATGTGAATCAAATAAGGATATATCATCTTTATTCAATATTGGTTGGGTCCGCTTTCTATTCACATACCCCGCCCTAAAGGGTACCCCTTTAAATCTTTCAAAGGGGAAGAGCCACAGGCGCTGCGTTCACCGCAGCACCTTAGACAATCACAATGACCCTCTGATGGGTCATTGTACCCTAATGTACAAGCGCCGGAGGGCGCGCTATAAGTCTCTTCCTCTAAAGGGAGAGATTTAGAGTGAGTTACAGCCCCTCTTAGGCAAGAGGGGTCTTGGGGTGTTGTGAAAGAACTAACCGAATGGAAAACATTTGAGATGTCGAGAAAACGACAACCCGAATGGCAAAAAAATGAGAAATCGTGAAAAGAAAAACGAATGGAAAAACCATTGTGGTGTTGCAAAAAACGCCACAACCCCCTATTTTACCATTCTGTCAAAGACACTTTATCTTTGAACATAGGAGCTATTTCTATGTTTTCTGTATTGACATCCTTCTTATCCAACAAGAACTTATCGATGAAAGCCTCAACCTCAGGGTACTGCTCTTTAGGCAACTGACAATGGGGATGACCACCCCTTATAGAATATCCTATTCTATCCGAAATGCCAAACTTTGTCCAAACCTTCTTCGCCGCATTTATAGATACGTATGCTGATTCATCAGACAGCCATTTGTAATCCGTATTACCCAACACCAATAAGGCACGTGGGCAAATCATCGCCAACAGTTCATGATGATCGTACGGCAACTTATATACGTTATCACCTCCAAACGAAGTCTTCATACTCTGCTTAAACCAATTATAATCCGTCTTATCAATATTTTCCACACCATCCTTGGTCTGCGACACACGCCATGCCGCTGCACCACCACCTCCGGGCTCCTGCGCTATAGTAAGAGCAATACGCTCGTCAAAAGCAGAACAGAACAGCGTCATCTTTCCGGCATAAGAACAACCGGTCAGTCCGATATGCTTCATATCTATCTTCGTCTTTTCAGCTCCGAGCATCTGCAGTCCATCTATCAATCGGCTTAATCCCCAAGCCCATTCACTGTAAGCACCATTATCCTTCAATTCAGGGTATAGTTTGTCGAAGGCATAATTTCCACGTCCGGCAGGCTTGCCAAACTGCGAGTAGTTGTTCACCTGAGCCTCATTAAATTCCATCGTAGCAATAGGCCTACCCTCAAATAGTTCCTTTGGCAGCGACAGATGACTTGTACCTATCATCAGTGCGTATGGAGCTTTCCCCACCTTAGGGTAACGGATAAATGATTTCAGTCTAATGGTATGAGTGTTTACAGTTACATCTACAAACAGGGTGTCACCTATCATATATGGATTGATGCAGCTTTTATCTACAGTTGGTTTCTCTCCTATCTCATAATGCTGAATCATTTGTGATATTTCCTCTCGCCGGTTAGCCCAGTCGGCAAAGTTTTTGACCTCCCCCTTACCGTTAGCCCATGCCAGAGGATTGGGCAACCTCCGTATAACAGGCAGTTGTTCAGGATTTAACCATTTAAGGGGAGCTTTGCCGGTAACTGTATTCTCACTGTGATACACAAATGGAGGAATCACCTTCTTAGCGTTAACATTCAGACTTGTAGCAGCCAACATCAATGCCATCAATAATGTCTTTTTCTTGGTAATAGTCATAATCATAGATTTTATATCTTAACAAATATGCTACAAAATTACAAAAAAAACGAATACGTTATCCTTATTTATTGTATCATTAACGTTCTGTTATTTATCATCTATACCGGAACCCATACTATTAATGCTTTTCAGGAGAATATGATTGATTATCAATGCTCATCTTTATTACGATGCAATTAGAGGCATGTATATAAATTCATTAAAAAAAATACATTTTTTGTTTGCATTTATTAAAAAATGTATTTACCTTTGTGGCATATTATTAATAAAATAAATCTAATACAATGAAGAAAACCATTTTAACGTTACTAATTGTGCTTTGCCCAGTCTTCACTTTTGCAAGCGGTTACACACATGTAACATCAACTAAGAGTATGAATGTATCCGAAAAAAATGATAGTGCTGTACATGTTTTTGATACTGCTGAACAGATGCCTTCTTTTCCGGGTGGCAATCAAGCGCTGCTCAATTATTTATACCGTAATATAAGATACCCTGAAGCAGCTGTATCGCAAGGTAAACAAGGGCGCGTAATAGTAAGCTTTATTGTAGAAAGCGATGGCAGTATCACTGAGGCATCTATTAAACAGTCTGTTTATCCGTCTTTAGACAAAGAGGCATTAAGACTTATAAATAAGATGCCGAAATGGATTCCCGGTAAGATTAATGGTCAAAATGTGAGAGTTTGTTTCTCTCTCCCTGTAGAATTTAGATTAAATTCAGAAATACAAAGGCAATAACAGCGATGATCATGAAAAAAACCATTTTAATCTTACTAATTATGCTTTGCCCTGTCTTTGCCTTTGCTGGCGATTACATATCTTTAGGATCTACAAAGCCTATCAACTCATGCGAAAAGAATGATAGCGATGTGCATATTTTTGATGCTATTGAAAAAATGGCATCTTTCCCCGGTGGCAATCAAGCACTGATAACTTATTTAAACAGCAGTATAGTATATCCGCATGCAGCTGAATTGATGGGTATACAAGGCTGTGTAAAAGTATTTTTTTTCATAGAAGAGGATGGCCGTATCACTAACGCATCCGTTGATAAACCTATTGATCCGGATTTAGACAGAGAAGCATTAAGAGTTATAAAGAATATGCCGAAATGGAGCCCTGCTATGATGAGTAATGGTCGAAAAGTAAGAATTCGTATGTCTATTCCTATCACATTTAGATTACATCCAGGAAACATAAGCAATTTCAGCGATTACGGTAATGATAAACCAGTTGAACAGATACCGTCTTTTCCCGGTGGCAATGCAGCACTAGAGTCTTACTTAAGCAAAAACATAAAATATCCATCAGAAACTGAGGATAAATGCGTAGAAGGGCGCGTAATAGTAACATTTCTTGTACAAAAGGATGGCAGTGTCAATAACGCATTCGTTGTAAAGTCAGTATCTCCTTATTGGGACAAAGAGGCACTAAGAGTTATTAATAATATGCCAAAATGGATTCCGGCTAAGAGTAATGGCGAAAATGTGGCTGTTCTTTATAATGTTCCTGTAACATTCAAAAGATAGTAATAAAAAAATAATAATATCATGAAAAAAACCATTTTAACTTTACTAATTATGCTTTGCCCTGTCTTTACTTTTGCAGGCGATTACATATTAGTGAAATCAACTAATAGTATGGATGTATACGCTAACAATGACATAACTGAAAATAATGGTACATACAGAGTTTGGGTAAAGTACACATATAGAAATACAAAGGCAGGCATAGCAGAAAAGGAGAAAGCAATTAAGCAATCAAAAAGATACGGATTATCATATTTTTTATATTTAAGGGAATACAATTTGAAAAAGAAACAGTGTCGGAATCTTGCTACATATGTTTATAGCAAGGATGATGACTTAATTAATAGTGAAACAAATAGATTCTATGAATTTGAATATATTATTCCAAATTCAGTTGATGAAGCAGTATTAGACTTCATTAAAGGTCAACTTAACGAAAAAGTATCTTCTCAACAAAACAACGATAGCGATAACCATGTTTTTGATGTTGTAGAGCAGATGCCTTCTTTTCCGGGTGGCAATGGAGCACTGATGGATTATATAAGCAAAAACATTAAATACCCGACAGAATCTGATGCACAAGGCCGAGTAATAGTAACTTTTATTGTAGAAAAGGATGGAAGCATTACTAACGCCAAAGTTACGAGATCAGTTGATCCGGCTTTCGACAAAGAGGCACTAAGAGTTATAAATAGCATGCCAAAATGGATTCCCGGTAAGCAAAATGGCCAAAATGTAAGAGTCCGTTATACAGTTCCTGTAACGTTCAGATTGCAGTAATTATCTTATGTTCAGCAGATTCTTTAAAAGAAAAACTATTTATTATTTAATTATACTTTTAATTACTCTATTCCAGAATTCCCATGAATAACCTGCAGACGGACTAAGTACTGCAAACACCTTAATTTCATTATTGTTCTCAAACTTATACGAACCATTCCTTATAGTTTCACCATCAATTGTTAACTCATCACCTTCAGACCAGTATAACTCTGGAAGAAATCTAAACAGACGATACCCACATACAATGATGTAGTCAGGTTTAAATATTTCCAGGACATAAAAGAATTGATCTTTAACCTTTTTATAATATTCATATTCAGGGTCCATTCTTGAATGGCTAAAAGGCACCTGTAGATAATTATACAACATTATATGATCCCATATTTTAGGGCTATCATCCCAATTAGTTTCCTTCCCTAACAAAGATCGTTCAAATTTTGTATAACCATTCATCCATATTTCACGGTCTTCTTTTTTATTAAGATGATCACAAACTGCATGTCTTGTTAACTGAGAACATTTATCTAGTCCTTTACAACCTTTAAAACACTCACCATCATGGCCACAAGTTTCCTCATTAGTACTCCAATGATTATATTCGCCAAGTGCTAATATCTTTTTACCTTTGTGATTTTCATCACAAAAAATAAATTTATCTTTTTCATATTTTATACCATAGAAATAATTTTTACCTACCCATGGTAAGAACAATACTTTCTTTTCGATTAATTTCTCATCATATTTCGTTCTCGTTAGAGAATCATCATATTCTTTTTCCATTAATTTCAACTTTTAAAGGTCAGACGCAAATATAACAAAAAAGTTGAAACAATAGCATATTCATAACAAAAACATTTATTTTTAGGTCAAAGGATAACAGAAATGATAAATTTCAGTCTTTAAAAAAACAACAAAAACTATAGTACTCCCCATTTTTAGACCAAGAGGCTTTAAGAGTAGTAAATAGCATGCCAAAATGGATTCCCGGTAAACGTAATGGCCAAAATGTAAGAGTCCGTTATACAGTTCCTGTAACGTTCAGATTGCAGTAATTACTTTATTAGATACAAACTCAAACCTATAATTTGAGTTTGTACTTTTTATTGATGTGTAACTATAAGTCTTCTTATTTTTCAGAATTAAAAATTAGGCTTTTATTATCATCTATACTCACATTAAAATCAATTGTCTTCTTCAAGTCAGAAAATAAAGACTCTCTTTATAATCTTTCTTATAAAGATCCTCCCAATATAAAAATTTAACATCAGAGAAAAACTTGTATTTCTTTTAATGGTTCCTGGTAAAGGAACTTTTATTCATTCTTCTTTATAATTTCCAAGACTTTTTCTAATTCCTTTCCTCTTTTTGTTTTGATGTCTGGTTCTACTCCATGTTTTTCAACTCGATATCCGTTATAAGAAACAAAATCATAAGAAGGAATAATTAAAGCTATGTCTTTATCTAATTTAGCAAAGCTCATATACAAAAGTCTTCCTATTGTCTTTTCACCAACAACTTTTGCTAAATGATGCTCCTTGGCACTAATCGCTAAGGCTTCGCATGCACTGCCTGTCTTATTATTAACAAGAATATATGTCTGTCCTTTAAAACAATTTTTTGTGCCTTCACTTGAAATATAAAATCCATATTTTAATTTGTAATCTTTATGGAAATCTTTTATCAAGTCAAAATATTTTATATCATTTTTATCCGGTAGTCTATTAAATTCTTCATACCATGTCCTTTTTGGGAAAAAGCCGTTTATTATTTCTTTATCCGTTAAAAAATTACCTACCAAGAATGCCGGTTCGATAGTGCCACCGGGATTATCTCTTAAATCTATTATCAGATTCTTATATGATTTTTGCCTGATAGAATCTAACAGAGGTTTTAGAACTTTTGTTTCTTCACTTGCAAAACTGTTAATTTTCAGTACAGCTGTATTTTTGTCAATTTCCTTTAAGGAAGAATTTCCTATTCTGTCAGTTGTAGTCGTTGTGTCATTTTTAACTATATAATAGTGTGATAAACCAAGCCCGCGTATAGAAGCCATAAAGCCTATTTGAAATTCAAAATCATCATAAGTTTTCGTTGCATCATGAACAAATTTCTGTTTGAATTTATTCCATTCTTTTGATTGTATAATCTTTGTATCATAAATGCTGTCTTCTGTCAATTTAATAACATCATTAGCTAACTTCACATAATCTTTCTTTATATAATTCGTTATTTTAACGCCTTTATAGCTTTTCATAAGTTTGTTATTATCAAATATTGAATAACAAATGGAATCTCCTTTAATATCCCCGATTACCTTATGATAATTGTATAAAGCATAATAATCGCCCTCAAATTTTCCATTTTCTAATTTAGCATTAAACCTGATAATTTCTGGATATTTGATTTTCGTTAATGCTTTCACTACTGTATATTGCACTTTTGAGATGTAATCCAATAGCGCTTTCTCTCTTGTATAGCCGTTAATAATATTCCCGTTAATATCTACATTTATAACAAAATTAAGACCTTCTTTATCTTTAATAAAGTATTGTGTTTGAGAATACGAGGGAAGTGCATTAACTAAAAGTATCATTAATATAAGGGATAATTTCATGGTACTTAAGTTTCTCAAAACTTGTGATAAGCGATTTTTTGTAAGTTTCATATTTTATAACTGAATTAAAACGGATAATACAATTGCGTAATAATCATGCTTGTTATTTCCAACGAGTCCATTGGCATTTTTATCGGATTCCCTTCCAGTGGAAGAAGATTTTACAAAGTTAATAAAATATTTAATACTTACGCAGTTTTTTCGTGAAAACTGATTTTTTCGATTGTCAGTAGCATTTGTGTGTATTAAATGTTTGCTTTAATTGTTACCTCTGTGAGTAGAGAGGTTTCCTTTGCACTTAACTCCTTTAGCGTTTTGATTAGAGTAAATAATTAAATTAGATACAAACTCAAACCTATAATTTGAGTTTGTATATTTTATTGACTAACTATAAAGATTATTATTTAGGATTAAAAATTAGGCTTATCTTGTCTTTCCCATTAAACTTAATAACATCACTCAAATATGGAGATAAAGAATCTTTTTCACAAAGATCCTCCCAATATAAAAATTTAACATCAGAGAAAAATTCGTATTCCTTTAATTGTTCTTTTTGTTTGGGAATTATAGCTAAAAACTTAAAACTATTACAAGTCTTAATAATTTCAGATAACTTCTTAACAACGACATTATCACCTAGTTTCCTGGGATTATCACTGACCTTTATTAATCGCCCTAATTTATTTACTTCAGATTCTTTTATTAATTGAAGATAACATTTTTTTAATCCCA
The DNA here is from genome assembly GCF_000585355.1 of Xylanibacter oryzae DSM 17970. Classification (NCBI taxonomy): domain Bacteria; kingdom Pseudomonadati; phylum Bacteroidota; class Bacteroidia; order Bacteroidales; family Prevotellaceae; genus Xylanibacter; species Xylanibacter oryzae. Next base: position 1,289,010 of record NZ_KK073873.1, read on the forward strand.
ACTGAAAGAAAAGGTTTGAAGCGTGATTTTTGTCATTGTTTTCATTTTTCAGATAGCGATCGAATTTTCGATATTCATTGTTTATGTTATAGCGCTTTCCATTGCTGACTTTCGCCTCAACAAAAAAAGCTGTTTTCTTTTTGTTATCATCAGTTGCTATAATTGTTAAGTCAGGACTTCCAAACTCAGACAAAGAGAATTCCATATAAAAGTCAAACTTTTGATAGTTAGTCTTTGTCTCATTTGTACTTTCAGCATTGATAATTGCTTCAATAGCTGCACGTTGTTTTTTCTCATCTTTTTCATAAGTGATACCATAAAAAAGAGCGTTCATCACTCCCCTTTCTGAATATCCAAGGATATTAACATTATTCATTTTTGTTGGTTTTAAGGTTATGTAATATAAATATATGAGTTGTATCTATTTATTTACAAAGATATAATTATCTTATGTTCAGCAGATTCTTTAAACTTAAAACTATTTATTATTTAATGATACTTTTGATAACTTTATTCCAATGGTCCCAAGAATAACCTGCAGACGGATTAAGTACTGCATACATCTTAAATTCATTATTATTCTCAAGCTTATACGAACCATTCTTTATAGTTTCACCATCAATTTTTAACTTATCACCTTCTGACCAACAAGAATCAGGTAGGAAATTGTACAGACGATGCCCACATGCAATGATGTAATCAGGCTTAAATATTTTCAGAACATAAAAGAATTGTTCTTTAAACTCTTTATAATCTTCATTTTTAGGATTCATTCTTGCATGACTAAAAGGCACCTGTAAATAATTATACAACATTATATGATCCCATATTTTAGAGCTGTCATCCCAAGTAGTTTCAGATCCTATCAAAGATCGTTCAAACTTTGTATAAGCATTCATCCATTTTTTACGTGATACATTTATATTAAGATGATCACAAACTGCATGTCTTGTTATCTGAGAACATTTATCTAGTCCTTTACAACCGTTAAAACACTCACCATCATGGCCACAAGTTTCTTCATTAGTACTCCAATGATTATATTCGCCAAGTGCTAATATCTTTTTACCTTTGTGATTTTCATCACCATAAAAAAGTATTCCTTCTTTATTATACCCTATACCATAGGAATAATTTTTGCCTACCCATGGTAAAAATAATACTTCTTTTTCAATTAGTTTTTCATCATCTTTCGTTCTCGTTAGAGAATCATCATATTCGTTTTCCATTAATTTTAAATTTTTAAGATTAGACGCAAAGATAACAAAAAAGTCAAAACAATAGCATATTCGTAACAAAAACATTCATTTTTTAGGTCAAAAAATAACAGAAATGATAAATTTTAGTCTTTTTACAAACAAAGAAGACATCAGTTACTATTATTTGCAGATACCATTACAGGCATTACTTTTATTTTCTCTCATCACAGAACCATATCTTCAGTATTCCTTTAAATCTTTCAAATAAGAACAACTTTTCTCCCCTATGCGCTTAGGGGTGTACGGCGAAACTGGGAGAGATATAAACAACACGGTATTATATCTGTGAAGTTCAGATATAAAAAAAGCACGTGTGAAATTACTTCCACACGTGCCACTTGATAAAAGTTCTTTTCTTATAATGAAGCAGAAGCGAGTTCCGCACTCATCCGCTTTATTGCCGCCTGTATTTTATCCTTTGTCCTTTCTCCTACAAATGCACTTCCAACTTTGTACTGGCGCATCTTACTCTCATTGATCCCCGCTGCCTTGGCAAACTTGCTAATATTTATCCAATCGAAGAAATTAAAGAATGCCGCCAGATCGTACTTATAGGATATTGTAATGGTCTTGTACGATTGAGAAAGTTCACCATGCTCTTTTACATACTCGTTCTGAGCCTCTTTGATGACCGACTGCAAATCAGCCTTAGCCTCTTCTACGCTGTCACCAAAGCCACCCAGACAGAAATCACCAATCTCTTCATTGCTGATAATGGCATATTTTCCGTCAGCTCCTTTTTCAATAATAGCCGTCACTTTCATATTCTCAATATTTAAGTTAAATATCAAAGTCCCTATCGTTTAATCAGTATCAGAAAGCAAGAGGGATTAAATCCCCGCTTGCCGTTTGATAGGCACAAAGGTAACAATTTCGCAACTATAAACAAAATATAATAGTAACGATTTTGCAACTTTAACATTATATAAACCTGTTGGCAGAACTAAATTGTATATCAATCTTTTGTTGAGTAAATTTTTATTTACGGCTTTGATGTTCTTCTTTCATTAAAACAATAAGCGTATCGCATTTATATGCCTTACAGTTTTAAGAAAAATAATCTATCACCTTATTTTAAAAGGTCTTTTTAGTGGACCTGACATAAAGAATAATAGGTTTGTCTCTTATGGTAATCCTAATCTAAATAAGGTGAACAAAATGCTTTAAACTTATTAATAATATCTATTTGTGACATACTTTCCTCTGGATATATACTATTAGCATTATTTAAAGCATAAGTCCAAATCCATTCCATGGCAAATCCTATTAATGCATCATTCATGTTTTCCCCTAAAAAGATATCACGATATTCATTACGCTCCAAGAGGATACGGTAGTAATAGCCTTTATCATCTTTATAGACATCGTTAAATTTGATCTCTATTTCTGGAACCGATATATTATATCCTGGTATCTTTGCCAACTTTTTGTTGGTATCTTCTAAGAATCTCTCTTTTTCTTTTTCCGTAAACTTATACATAATTATAAAATCAAGTAATGTTATAATTATGTACAGGACGTGGGGTAAACTCGGAAAGACCAAGCATATATTGCATATAAGGATTTTCACTGATAGCCTGAATCGTTTCACGGTCGGAAAGGTTCATCTTATGTTTTATCAACAAGGCACGTATAATGATACGCGCTGACTTATTACCGACTCCACCATGTTTGTTATTAAGACGATTATTGTAAATTTGCTCAATCTTATCCCAAGGAAGAGAATCGCCTAGTTTTACCCAACGATTGTCTTTGGGTAGTCCTTCCAAAGAGGTCCAGGATAAATCCAATACTAGTTGTTTATGTTGAGAACTATACTTCATTTTCTGCTTTTTAACACCTAAAGGTACGACTTTTTCTGTAATATAGCAAATAATAAGACACTTAATTTATTAATAATCAGTTAAATATAATTATTCAGCAAACCCTATTTAATCCCATATATTTTCATAAATATCTTTGTAATCATTTAATGGTATAATTTCAAAGCCCATATTTTTTAGGAAGAAAAATTTCCCTTCATTCTTTTTGTCTTTCATTTCACTATCTGTAGTAACGTACCATCCATTATATTTTCGGTTTGGAAATTTTGTGTAATAGATAGCTCTTTGAATTAATAACCATCTTAAAGGTATTTCATTTTCTTCTAGTGCAAGTCCAAAAATGAATAAGTTCTTATTGAAGATCAAATGTAGCCATGTGTTTCTCCCTATCCAATTGGACGTATTTTTCCCATTATAATTTTCATTAGATTCGACATTGTTTCCTTGAATCATTTTTCTTGCCTTTACAACTGTTGCCATATATTGATTTAATCCAAGTTTAATACTTTGTGGATACTTAATAGTTCCATTTATATTCCATACTCCAAACCCATCAGGAATATGATATTGTTGTTCTAAACCAAAATATCCAGACCAAGGATGAATTGTTGAGAAATTTGACTTGCCGATTCTATAATAATTTAAGTTAAGACAGTCATTTAATACATAATCATAATTTGTTGTAAGTATTGGAATATTAAGACAGTGAATTCTCTCTGTAATTTTAAAATGATGATTATCAGGCTTTAGCTTCATCATTAAATCCGCGATTTTATATTGGAGTCCCTTCATTCTCTCCCTCTCAAAATCTTGTATTTTTTGAAATAGCTCACTCCCTTTTGCGAACTCTTTATAAATTGGATTTTGAAAGTTATAAGGAATTTCTATCATATTCTTATTTAAGACATCTTCACCTGTTTTAGATCTAGACCTATAAATCTCGTTTAAATCATTTATATTACCCGGTAATTTCATAAATGTATCATTTATTTTCATATTATTATCTAATAATCTTAGAGAAGATAAATTCCGAAAAATATCATTGGAATGCATCTCTATTATATCATAAAATTCTGTAAACGATATACCATCAGGAATCTTTTCAATTTTTTCATGTTCATTTCCATTCCAAAAAATCTTCAACAAATATTCCCATGACCAGTTTTTATTATTGTTATATCGATGAATTCCATTTCCTATAACAAATGCCATATCAGATGAATTTTCTGATATTATACTTTTTATTTTATCTATATTTATTTGAGACAGATCCACTGACTTCATTTTTGATTTATTCATAAAATTCTAATAGTCTTTTTTAATCCTTTCAAAAGATGTGATTTTGCTAATTAATGTAGCTTTTTCATCTTTAGTAATAGCACATCCGAATATTACAGGAGAGTTTTCTATAAACCGAACTAAACTAACTATCTCCTTATCTTTATTGACAATAATATGCTTTATTAATTCATTTATGTCTTTATAATATTTTCCATCAATATAATTATCTTCAGATTCTTCGATTTCTTTATTCCATATCTCATAGTTGGAACTGAAAAATTCTTTTGATATATCCCATTCCCAATTTGTTTCATTATGTAATTCATCCCAAATAATGATACGCCATTCACGTTCATCATAATTACATACTTCATTTCCATGCTCATTAATATATGAATATGGCTTTGTAAAGCCTAAAAGTGTAGAAGTATAGAAATCTTTATTTACAATATGATCAAATTTCTTTATGTATTCTGCATCCTCATAAATTGCTTTCATATTTCCCTCTTGAATAAGTTGTTTATAATGCTCATCCTTTGACATGTTGATTATTTCTTCACATCTTAAATCAAAAGTATTCATATTCAAGAAATACTTCATCATTCCATAATGATTATTAGAAGAAATATAATTTATTGGATTAAGCGTCTGTTTATAAACACTAATTAAATTTTCTTTATCCAATCCTATAGCATAACTTCCATATTTTTTCTTATGTTGCTCTGCTCGTAATATTGGTATATCACAAAAACAAACCATCGGAATGGCTACTCCTGATTTATTTGCATCAGTTGAGACAATAGAATTAGCATCATCTAAATTGAATTCATTATAAAGTGATTCATAAGAGTATGAATATCTCAATCCAGTTTTTATAATGCTTTTCAAAACTGAGAATTTTTTTGTATAATGGAATAAAGACGTAGAATTTATATTATATGTAGACCTATTCATATTTAATAATCTATTTTAAATGCTTTACTAGAAAGCCATTCGGCATGTTCACTGTTAACAAGCTTTTCTCTTCTTAAATTAGAAAGAAGCCCCCACTTTTCCACTAATACTTTTAGCTCGCCTAAATTTGTATCAAAGACACAAAAATAGAATAACCATCTTAATGAATTCTCTAGTAGACGGCTTGTAATATATTTCATATATTTTGCTTTCGTAGTATAATCAAATGTACTTTCATCAACATATTTAACAACAGTGAGTAATGTTTGAAAATATGTATTAAAATCAGATGTCAGATTCCATATTCTAGTGAGAAAAATAGAACTAACGATTTCCTTATTATTTATATCTTCATTTGTTCTTAGCCTTTTTTTTATACATCTAACATCATTATCTTTACCATCAAAATATAATTCAATATGTAAATCTTCACAAAAATATTCCCATAATTCTTTGAGGGCTTCTGTACCGTAAATAGGATTTTCATTTCCGAATCTTACATTCTTCAAGGTAGCCTTTAATTCATCTAATAAATTAAATAGCGTATTCTCAAAATTTTGTTTCTCTAAATTTTGAATTTGTTCTTTATTATTCTTTAAAGTAATAAATGTTGCTATTGCCATTGCTGCTGTTGCAAAGGCTCCAATATATGTGGCAAGAAAGGATAACCAATCATTATTTTTACCAACTATATATTTTTGTATCCAATCACTATCAATATTTAAATTGATAATGATACCGATTACAATAGGAATCATTATAAAGGTTGTTCCTATTATACATATCCACAACCAATATTTCTTAATAAATATATTCATCCAAATTCTCCTTTCAAATATTAATTTCTTCATTTATTTCGAATTTTAGCCTCAATTCCATCTCTTCATCAAAATAAGAAGCAATATCTGACATATTTCCAATATGAATCTTCAAAGGCATATTTTGTGGGTAATCTACTAATATGCGAAACTCATTTTGTGACTCATATTTTTTACGTTTCATAAAAGGAGTAACAAGACCTTTATATGTATTTTCGTCATAATAGCTTACTCGGCCCTTTTGGTATTTGAGATTATTTCTTTTTAATTCTCGCTCAACTCTTTTTATGAATTCATCGAGATTGATTATTACGACAGAACAGGCAACGCCCTTGTCTACAAAACCATTATAGTTTGATGTGTTAATGATAACCGAATTATCTTCTTTATTGATATTTTTTAGTACGTATTCATCGCTCATCGACCATAAACAATATAAATTTTGCCGTAAATCTGGAATATGTATTTGAACATTACCAGATGGAGCTGTTAATAAGGTTTGGTCATTAATTTGTAATTTAAAGTTTATTATTTGGTCAACCTGTACAACATCTTCCCAAGAATCACCTATCTCTTTGTTTTCTACTTTCGTATAAGAATCGACTGTATTTAAGAAAAGTTCTCCTTCCTCAAATAAATTCTTCATCCATTTCTTCTCGCCAAATTTTATAAACAAGGAATAATGTGTTATATTCTTTTCCATAAATTTATCGTTTACAATTTGTACCATTTGCTTTTTTACTCAATCAATGTTATTTATTGATCCCATCTGTAGCCTTAAATTTATTATTTCTCGTAGTATGATTGAACAATAAAAGGCAAAGCAACTCACGGTCTATCTTGAGTATATAGGGTCTGCTGAATAATTATATTTAACTGATTATTAATAAATTAAGTGTCTTATTATTTGCTATATTGCAGAAAAAATTGTACCCTTTAGGTGTTAAAAAGCAGAAAATGAAGTATAGTTCTCAACATAAACAGCTAGTATTGGATTTATCCTGGACCTCCTTGGAAGGACTACCCAAAGACAATCGTTAGGTAAAACTAGGCGATTCTCTTCCTTGGGATAAGATTGAGCAAATTTACAATAATCGTCTTAATAACAAACATGGTGGAGCCGGTAATAAGTCAGCGCGTATCATTATAGGTGCCTTGTTGATAAAACATAAGATGAATCTTTCCGGCCGTGAAACGATTCAGGCTATCAGTGAAAATCCTTATATGCAATATATGCTTGGTCTTTCCGAGTTTACACCACGTCCTGTACATAATTATAACATTACTTGATTTTATAATTAAACCCATAGTAATCATTTGATGGAACAACATAAGAAGGTATAGCCCCTACATTAATTTGAAATTGTAAACCACCACCTGATGTTCTGAAATATAACATGATCTTATTTCATCTTTTTCATTAAAACAATAAGCCTGTCACATTTATATGCCTTGCAGTTTTTCTTCTTATTATCAAATAGTAAGGAGTAGTAGATATGGCCATCCTTTAACGATTTAACGACCTTAAAACAATGCGTGGGCACTAGACCGCCTTTGTAATCACAACCGCCACAAATCACTACTAGACTGTCTGTCTGAGATAACATCCGTACGCTGTCTTCGTAGCACTCCCATATGCCTCGGTTTAGATTTTTGGTCATCGGCACGGCATTGTAATATCTAAAGGTGCTTTCTTCAAGCTCCCAACTATAGGCAAAGTCTTGGGCCGGGCAGAGGTGCCCTCTGTCGTAAGCAGTTCCTGCATAATGGAAGTGTACATGGGGTATGGTAAATCGCATGCCTTTGCGCGGTATGTTACCCCCACCCTTATACAGTTTGTAGACTACATAACTAGGCCCTGTAAGGTGCTTGTTATAATACGATGTATAGCATTTCTCTTTGTATATCGTATCGTACGATTCGATATTCTGAGAGATGGCGTTCTGAATGCATACAGACAGTAATACGATGAGTAACGCTGTGTGCAAGTGGATAGACTTTGCTATCCACTTAATCCGGTGATCAACTGATTTTGATGTTTTCATTTTTCATCCTCCTCTTTTGGTTCTATATAAAAAGATTCTTCTTGTACGATTTCAATTCCACACTGAGTTATCAGTTCTTTGATGTCCTTGTTATCTTTGTCTGCAAGTATCTTGTCTTTTGCCACTTCTTCCTTGGTTCGGATGTAGTTGTGCATACGGTCTTTTACGAGTTCGAGGATTGACTTCCATGTAAAACCTTTTGCTGATTTTAGTTTAGGATTGCCTAAGCGGAAACCTATTGTGCCATGCAATAGGTTCATGGATTTCTTTTCACCACAAAAGTAAATATTTTTATTCTCTTCTGCAAATTTTTGAAGACTAAATTTTATTTCTTCAATTTTTGTTTTCTTTTGGTCTAGTTTGAACTCGTATTGTTTTCTGATCTCTGTGAGTTGCATTTCCAGTTCGGCCATGTAACCGTTGTACTGGTTTACGGTTAGGACGTAATCTGAAAGCAGATTTTCTGCTTTAAAGCGTAAATCTGTTTCTTCACTTTTTAGTTTTGTTCCTCTTTTTCTTGTCATTCTTTTTATTGGTTTTAAGTTTATTATTACTGTTTATTTGCCGGGTGTTTTCATCACATCCCTCCCGGCTTTGCCGTACTCCCTCAAATCTTCGAGGGAGAATAAAATCACTTTTTCTAAGGGGATTTTTTATAAATAAATGTCACTTTACCACTTGCCCTGTGTTTATGCAGCTTTCACGTGGTATGAAATACCACAAAACACCACTGTGCTACCACTCTAAAATCAATATTTAATTTGATTTTACGTAATATACTGATCCGTAATTCATCTTTTTGTGCTTGAAACTCTGACGCATCAAGTACCGACCTAATTTCTGATAGTTCGATTTGTCTTCTTTCAGACTCTTGTACTTCAGGTGCAAGTTATGCAGAATGGTACTCACCATCAAGTATTCGCCATTCTCACCATGCTTGGGCTTGCGGTACACCTCGTTGAAGACCTCCTGCATGATGTCGTACTGCTCAAAGTCACGATTCTGGAGCTGGATGGCGCTCTCCTCTTCACTATCAAACCAACTCTTTACGCCTTGCTGCAGCTCTGCCTTGAGCTGCGCATAGATCTGTGGATAATCGTAGGGCGTACGGGTGTCTATCTTGGCCGTGGTACGGATACACATATATCTTCGCGAACCTGAGGGATCGGTCAGAGGAGTCATGTCGTTGGTCGTGGCTATGAAGGCGGAGTGGCGGGTATTATCTGTGATTACAGATGAGTAAAGTTGGCGGCTCATCACCGATGTCTTCTGCAAGATGTGCTTCAAGAATGCCGTCTGGCGCTTGGTGATGCTGTCGTACTCATCTATGTTTATCAGACAGAAGCGGCTCAAGGCCCTCTCTGCATCATTCTTATTGGCAAAGTCAAGACGATCTGTATAATAATTACGTAGCTCTTCAGGCAGAAGAAGTTTGCAAAACGTCGACTTGCCGTCGCCCTGGGCACCAATGATGAGAGGCACCATTGCGTTACCGTGTATCTTGTTCAGACCCATCCATTGAGCCACCATGCCGAGCATCCATGTATGGAAGTTTCGCTCCCAGTCTGCATTGGCTGTTGGCACCCTTCTTGCCAGTTCGCTAACACGATCCTTACCATCCCAATCCGGCAGAGCACCGAGATAGTCGTGTACCGGGTCATAATCGTTGATGTAGGTGGATTCTACAAAACGCTTTACGTCTTTATCCCAAATTACGATGCCCTCCATCAAGGCATCTATCACGATGCGGTTGGTGGCTTCTTTGGTCAGCGCCGACCAGTCGAACATATACATGCCCTCTTCGATATATTCCAGTTGGTTGGTAATGCTGTTTCGTCTGAATTTATATCTTCGTTTGAGGAAATCACGCAGCTGTGCCATCTCGATAGATGGTTCGGGAATAGCTGAATCACTGCCTATTTTGCCTACATTATAGATGTTGTTGAAACACCCGCGCACTAGCATTTCGTAGTCACTGTAAGGGGTGATATGGAGCACGCGTTTCACGGCAAACTCCTGCGACAAACCGTTCTTCATGCATTCGTGGGCAAGGGCCATTATAAAGAGATCCAAGTCATTACTGCCATCCGACTTTCCAAAAGAACGTATGGTATTGCGGTAGCAATACTGAAATTTGGTCTGCGCCATCTGATAATCATCATATCCTGGCAGCGACTTGTCGGCATACGATAACTCATTATTTACGAACAACTTATGCAGTCTGGTTGAACCATTGATTATACTATTGGTCAGCGACGACTGCGGTTGCTCAAGCACTATTGGCAGAGCCTTTACATTGAGATATACATCAGCATCTGTACCAATCCGGCAACCGCGTTCGATGCGTGGGGATTTGCGTTCAGGTTCAACACCCAGTTGGGCGGTATAAAACTTTGATGCGATATAGTATGCATGCTGATGATAATAGATAGAATTATTTCCATAAGGGGTATCGGTTGATTCAAATTGTGGTAAGGTGCCATCGGGCTGTGTGAAAGTCACGATGATCTTCACAGAGCGTCCGCTGCTGCCTGTAAAGCACATCAGTGTCTGCGGCAGTAATGATGCCGCCTTCTTTATCGCATCATTCTGCACCTCATCATGGGTCTTGAAACTGAGCATCACATAACCCGTGTATTTGCCTTCGTCGGAGATCGTGAACCGTGCTATCGGCAGTTTATCGGCATCTTCGATGTTGGCGCTACGTTCCAGATTGACACCTGAGCGTAGTCTCCACTGCAGGTTGTTGCATTGTTTGGTGTATTTGCCTGAATGCAACAGCTCGAAGAGTTCATCGAGCGAAACGCCTTTCGTCTTGCGTTCGCCCTTACATAAATAGTCTAATCTTATTCCCATTTTCAGTCTACATTCGTCTTTATTTTCAAAAGCATAGCTCTTATTTTCAAGAAGATAGCGATCACTTTCGGGATGATAGCTATCACGTTGTCAAGAGATAGCTCCCATGGTTTAAGAGCTATGCTTTTGAGGTGTCGGGGGATAGCTTTCACCCGGTCGAGAGATAACTCCCATAGTTCAAGAGCTATGCTTTTGAGATTTATGAGGATAACTCCTGAGTGGTATTTGAGTGACGTTTTGTGGCATTTATTTCTATTTTCGTAAAATACTATCATACTGATATTGTGTTATTTAGCTTACCTAGTGGTAAAGTGGTAGTTATTTTTTATTTTTTTGTTTTGCAAAGGGCAGGGAAACCGATTTACAGTCCCCATTCCTTAGCTTTTCGTCTGTAATAAGCAGGCAACGTATAGTGTTCGTACTTGCACGTATTGCAGACTTTGCGATAGGTTCCTGTCTTCATCCGTTCAAATTCCTCGACAGGCTTGTCCTGACCGCAATATACACATACTTGATGAGTCGGGAGTGTAGCCCGATCTATAAAACTTGGTTTAGTTTTCTTGTTTCCCTTTCCTCCTTTCCGATTTTTTCATCTTTTTTCATTTGAGTTGATTTTTCTTTTTATTACTTCCTTTTTGTCAGCACAGCGAAGCCGTATAAGTGGATGAGTAGCACTGGCACAGCAGCCGTATGCGTGAATGAGTAACGTCAGCACAGCGAAGCGCATGCACAAAAGCATCAGCAGCGAAACGGTGCGCGAGCGATAACGGTGCGCGAGCTTGCAAACGATAGCGGAGAAGCGTTAAACGAGAGCGACCGAATGAAGCGTTAAGAAACGAAGCTGTCTGAGCGCAGCGAGTTCTTCGTTTTAGCTGAATGACAGAGCGGAGTAGCTTCGCAGCGTGTTTGCGTTTTTTCTTTTGGTTCGGTTTTCTTTTGTACACACAAAAGAAAATGAACAAGCCAGCAACCACGAAGAATAGATCTTAAGGATTAGCAATCCTTAAAACGGACAGCCATCCCCTTTGACAGGCGGTATGTCATCATCATCCTCAAAGTTGAATGTACCCTGTTCAGCATCATTCCTTGGTACCCAGTTCTTGTGATTGATCGTATAGTCGATATACCTAACCATCTTGGCATCACTCGTGTCGGCATGACAGATGTTGTACCTGCCACTTTCGGGGTCGAAACATATGGCTGCATGACCTACGGTTCCCATCCTCGGCTGACTCCTTATCTTGTCTACGTAAACCACGATTCTGTTTATCGAATCGTCCTTGTGCATAATGATACCAGTATCGCAGAGGTTGTAGAACATCGAACTGCCACTGATGTCGTACAGTGTGGGCATCGCCATCTTGCCGCTCGATAGCAGAACAGGCTTGCGGGGATGCGCTACCAGTATTACACAGATACACTTGTCGGTGGCAAATTCGGCCAGCATCCTGATGTTCTCGTTTATCTTCTCATAGTCGGTAACGCCACTCTCATGGCTCAGGTCGATATACGCAAACGGGTCTATGAGCAACAGTTTGATATCCTCCTTGATGATCAACTGCTCTGCCGTATGCAGTATCGTCGGCATATCCTTCTTGATGTCACCGCCTATGTGGAAGATATTACTGTCCATATACCTCTTGCACCGATCGTAAGCCCCATCGTGCACGTTCACTTTATCATGCACATTATAACCCAAAAGTTTTGAGGCATACTCAGTGTAATGCTCCTGTATAGGCCTTTTCTCAGGCGAGAATACCGCACATTTCCATCCGAATCTGACCAACAGGCGAACAGCTATGAAGTCGGCGAAAGTACTCTTACCTGTACCGGGCGAACCGGTGAGGACGATAAACTGCCCTTCAAGAAACCGCATGTTGTTATCCAGTTCATAGAGACCGATCGACTTGCCATCAGGCAGTCCGTTATCACGGATATCATCCATGCCATCCTCTACATCAGTCAGAGTAACGACACCCGACAGCGGACAGTCTACCGCGTTGTCTATGCAGTATTTCACGGCTTCCTTACCGCCCTCTATCAGACACTCGTTGGCATCATTGACCTCCTCCATTTCTTTCCCTACAGGCCAGCTCCACTCTACTATCTTGCAACGGCTCTCACCGAAGTATAGAGCAAGGTTCTTACGTAGTTTCTGTCCCGGAGTATCCATGTCGCCGGCTATGTAGATAGTCTTCAGATTGTCGAGATGCGAATACTTGAAACGGTCAAAATTGCAGACCTCAAAGTTCGACCCATTGGCTACGCTTATCACATTCTCATATCCGCAGTGTGCTATCGACAGAGCATCCATACGGCCCTCGGTGATGAACAGTTCGGTCTGCCCAAGGGCGGCATCAATATTCCATGGTATCAGCTCGCAATCCGAGTCCTGAAGTAGCCGTTTGTCTACAGTGCGATACATACAGTTTACAGCCACTTTGCCATCGTATCCGGGGAAAGCCATGCAGGCGAAATCCAAGCCTTTAAAGTTGCGCACACCCTCCATCACATGCATCCTCATCATGAGGTCTTCGTCGTCAAGTTTACGGCTCTTGAGATAGGCTATGATATCAGGCGAGTGCAATATCTTGAGGTCGTCACATTTAGGCAACTTATAATCGTGCTTGTGCACAGGCCGTGAACGGTCGTTATAGGTTCGGCATTTCTCTTTGAGGATGAACGTCCTTCCGCAATGAAAGCACTTACCGATACCTGTCTTCAGATTCAGCTTGACGGAGGTATCGCCCGGATGACCACGATCATCACGGCATGCAGGACACGTACTGCGGGCAATATCGCCCTTGATATGCTTTAAGTCGAAGTCAGCTTTGGGTACAATCAGAAATCCACGCTTTGTCTCCTTGTATTCTTTCATCGCCCTACTCCCAGCATTGCGTTTTGTTGTTCCATTCCATCATGTCGTCCATACAGGCAGGTGCATCCATCGGTACAATCTCACCGTGTGGCCCTCTGCGCCGCCCCTTCGAATCTATCGTGCCGTAGCCGTCAAACGGTTTGCCGGCCTTTCTCTTAGCCTGCTCTACATTGAAGCGGAGCATATTGTTAATCTTCTTGTTCAGTTCCTCACGTGGAGCCTTGCCCGGACGTATCCAGTTCACGAAGTAGCGCTTGGCACGTGATATGGTAAACGGTTCGCCGTCATCGTAACATCCGTTCATCTCTATCTCATCAATAAAACTGCGTTTTACAAATTCTCTGATCATTTTGTTGGAGCATATGCAAAGAGCCATTCGCTGTTCTATCTTCTCAAGCCAATCCGGTGAACGGAAAATATCTTCTATTAATTCATGAAAATCTGTGGTGCTGGTAGTGGTTCTTATTGGTACACCAGTACCAATATTCTTTGTATTTTGTATTCTTGTATTTTGTATCTGAGATCTGCGCGCCTCTGCGCGTACCTTATAGAGCGTCGTTGATTCACCATTGAGTGGCCGTTCATTCACCGTTGATTCACCACCGGACGGCGTGTCACCAAGAATGGTCTCAATATTGAATGTTTTTTGTAGCAGTCGGCACTGGAAATGTTCGCCCTCTACATCAAAAAGTCCGAAGTCTTTGATGATATGCCATACGTACGATTTCTTCTTGTGTGCCAGCATTGATATTATCAGCAGGGTTTCTTCATTACCGATAGCGTCTTCATACTTTGCCAGTTCGAAAACTATCATCATAAATACACCTAGGCCCTCTGCCTTTTCGGCGCGTCTTAGTTCGTATACTCCTTTGCTTTCCATAAGTTTGCGACTTATCTGAATGTAGCCTGATCTTTTCTTTTTCATACTCTTTATTATTTTTGATTTGATATACTTAATCTAGTGTTTTATTTATTGTGGCGTTTGCCTTGAAGTTCTGGTCTATAAAGTGCCTTGGGTGGTCTGAGTAGCTCACGTGTATCCACTCACTGCCACGGTGGTCGTGCTCCCATAGCAACTGGTCTACATGATTGTTGGTCATTAGTATCTGCCACAGTTTCACGGCATACTCCTTGCTGCGTATATGCAGGTCGGCAGCCTTGCCCGACAGATGCTGGCTCTTGCCAACACCGCCAATGCGCTTGTTGAGCAGCTTACAGCGATAACCTGAAGTCACTATGATAGACTCTTTCAGCATGATACGTGTAGGCTCCAATATGCAGGTGCATAGTTTTCTAAGATTTTCGATGATACCCTCATCCGGGGTATTGTTGATGTGCAGGTTATCCGCTGTATGCGACCTGATGAATTCAGACAACATAAAATGTTCTGATAGTAATTGATGAATATCCAATTTATCCATTTTGATTTGTGTTAAAAAAAAGACAGAGCGGTGGCCGTACGAAGAAGTTCCGTACTTCCACGCACCCTGTCAGATATCACTAAAATAAAGACTTATATCAATTAACCATTGAGCAATATCGCCTTGCGGTTAACTATTGATATTGATAAAAACGTTGATAATAACTTGTGGCGGTTTAAAGTTTTCACCTGAGAAATTCTTGTAGTTAGAATTCCCCCCACCCGAAGGTGGGAGGACCGGATCTGTCATTCGCTTTATCGGCAGCAACCAATATGCTGCGGAATGATTATCCACTGATGAAATATTTTTCATTGGCTTTAAGTTTGCATAGAAACGACGTTGTTTCTACATTGCAAAGGTACTGATAAAACAAAGCCTCGCCAAACAAAAAAAGGGGTCAATTTATGCCAAAAGTGGCATAAATTAACCCCTTTTTTATTTGGTTTTTCCAAAAAAAATATTATACCGTTTAGGGGGTTTGCTATTATTATGCCTGCAAATATTTTTGTAAATGGTTTTACTCGATTTTCCATTATAAAAAAATATGCTAGACGCCACCTTTTCAAAATAGCTAATAGACAAGCTTTCTTTTAAAAATTTAGAATACACATTATAAACAAGATTATAAAAATGCTTCTTGTCAAGCACTCCAAAGTTCGGTAATATAATGAATTTATCGTCTCTCATAATACCTTTTATCACTTCATCCTCAAAAAGTTTTGTGATAAGGTCTTTGAATAGTTCTACTTTGCTTTCGTCGGGTGGTAGAAAAACACGCCATAGCATCATAAAGTGATTAACACATTCTTCGTTTGTTAGAACTTTGGTTTGATTATTTCCTATAGGATCCATTGTATGTTTAAGTTTTATAAATGCAAAGGTACAAAAAAATCATAAAAGATACAAATATTACATGCATAAATTAATGTACAAAATACAATCATTACATCGACGTATAGTATTTCATTTACAATATTTAATACGTATTTACAAAAACGAAATTAAATTACATACATAGGTGGGTCTTGATACGTACGCGTACATATCATATATGTATGTAAAAATAAGGCGTAAACATGACATTACCCTTGATGGTTACTCTTAACTAACACAAACACATCATCAAGTATACGCCCTAGTTGTGGGTTCAAACTCAACTCATTATTTGTGTCTATTTAAATATCAAAGGTGTCTGAGCTAATTTTGAATAACGCAAATACTTACGTAAATGCAAGTACAAAGGTAATAAATTATCAGTTATTATCACTTATGTAAATAAATATCCGGTGCATTTAGTCACATGCATTTGCTGTTTATTCATCAAATAAGGTGACCATATTACGGATCACAAATGCTTTAATTGTTATTCAGCTATTGAATACTATCATACCTTTTTTACACTGGAATAATACAATAATGATGATTTACATAAAGAAGATTAGATATATTATGATAATAAAATTTTGAGCATTAACAATTATTTTATATCTTTGCAGAATATTACAAAAAGTTCATTTATTATGGCTAAAACTAGCAATAGAAAAGCTAGACTTAAATAGAATATTTTTGCATTAAAATAAAATTAATAAATGAAACCGTAATTTAAAACCAATATATTCTTTATGCCAACAAAAAAAAATTACAACGACTTAAAAGAAGAGATCTTGAAGGAGTCCCATAATGGGAAAAGTCCAGAAGAAATATCCGAAATATACAAAATTCCTCAAATAGTTGTCGAAAGGTGGATAGAACAAGAAGAACAAAATATAGATGTTTTTTCAACAGAAGCCAAATTTGTACAACCACCAAAACTGAAAAAAAGTCAGACTGGCAAGATTAAAGAGTTCTTTAAACAAATTATTAATAAGCATTGTATGGTCTGCGTAATTATTATTGCATTAATATGCATTACATCACTTACTTGTAGCTTTCGTAAAAAGATTATTTCTAATAATTCTCAGAAGCAAGATCTTGTTACTAATAACAAAGTTGAATCATTGATAACAATCAATAAAATGATAGAAAAGGATCTAGAAGAAAATAATAAGCAAATAGTTGAGTTAAACGCAATTATTAAAAATGCCATAAAACAGAGGACTAAAGATTCTTTGATAATAATATATAAAAATCACAAAATCAATCGATCCATTATAAGAAAAATTGCTCTCGGTGGAACTCGTAAATATATTCAGCAAAGCTATTCAAAAGTAACTAAAGATTCAATAAAATAATTATGTTTAATTTCTTTTCAAATACATACACATTTGTCATTACCATATTTGCCGCTATGTTTGGTATGGCTTTCCCTTTAATTCTTCAGAGTATTCAACGAATAGATGAAAAATATAATTCAGAATATTTAACCAAACAATTTTACGATGAGAATATATTCAAAAGCTTCAAAACACTGTTGATAATTTTCGCCTGTCTTATATGTCTTTCTCATTTTATATTAGGGGACTTTACAAGTTATATTTTTTTATATTATGCACAATCTTTCTTTTTAGGATATATTGTTTTTCTAGTTATTTTGCTCATATTACTTTTCAATAAAATATCAATTTATTATAATGTTGATAGTTTGTTTTCCTATTTGGAGAAAAATATGACAAAAGATAATTGCTATGCAATTTTCGATATCTTAAAATTTGCATATAAAAAAGGAAAAGAATATATATATAAAAAATCTGTATCTGTTATATGTAAATATTTTCAGAAAGAACAAGAAAAAGCTAAAAGTAGAACGTATGTTGTCTATTCTGATTTTTTATATGATATTTTATCCCAAATAAGTGTAATTATAAAAAATACAGATAAACAATTAACACATTTGGATTTTAGTAATATAGTAGATACCATTCTTACTGTTAATAATAAATTTATCTCTAATAGAACTTATCTTTACCTTTTTTTTATATTAAAAAATGCTTCAACTGTAGAAAATACTATTTTGTTGCAAAGATATTGGAAAGTTGCTAGTTCGTACTATATTAATAATTTTGAAGGCTTACAATCAAATGATGATACACAAGAACATGCAAGAACAGAGTTTTATCATTTCAATATAATGCTGGGAACATTATATGTTTATAAGAAGCAATACCCTTATTTGAAATACATTATAAATTTTACTCAAACATTTCCAGAAAGCTATCCACTTATACCAGGAACAATTAAGGAAATCACAGATACTGCATTATATTTTTCTGAGGATCCTTATTCATTTTTTAAATTTAATATGTTTGATTCTGATATAGGGATAAATGCAGATGAAGATATTGAAAATCAATTATACCATTATCTCTCTCTCTTATTTATTCGCTTATGGTCCATAGATTATTATAATGCTTATAATTCGAGTCCTCTAGAGGAACCATTACCAGCCAATAATATAGATAAAAATGAGGCTTGCATCAGATGCATGAAAACAATAAAAAAATTTGTTAGTGAGTGGTATAAAAGTGACAAGTTGAAAGCTTTCAGCTTGTCACAAGTTCCTGAAGAGGCAACTGTGGTTAAGCTTATTGATAGCAATATAGAAAATTTAAATGAAAAGAATAATGAGATTATAAATAGAGATAGCTATGACAAAAACAAACTCCAAAATATTTATAATAATCTTATATATTATAATGCTTTACCCCAATCTGATTTGTTTACAACAACTGATTCTGAGTCAACTAATAAAAAAGAATTCAATATAGGAAGTTGTGAAAAGCTTGAAAAAAGATGTTTAAAAAAGGAGTGTGATGACGAAAATCCATTCATAGGTAAAATATTATCTACTAGACTTGAATATATTGCAAATTCGAAATGCATTTACCAACTTTTCAATTCATTTGAATACGAAACAAAACCTATCAAATATACGGAATTAGAGCAAAAACTTGCTTCTAAAAAATTAACCACGGATGATTGTATAATAGATATCTCTAGAAATATTAATTTTGAAACAGATGCTAATATATATATTGTTGGTAATTGTAATATAAAGAAGTGTTTATTTATTTGCAAAAAGAAAGATATGCCGTCTTTCTGTATAGAAAAGACATCCTTTACTAATACAAATGGAGAGACATCTATTTATCCAAATGGTAAACAATTGATTGGTCCTAATGGAGAAGAATTGATTGATCAAAATGAGAAAATATTTATTGAACCAAAAGAGATAGACAAATACAATCACCTTTATGCATATGTTACAAAAAGTGATGACATTTCTTATAAGATATATGCTGTTCAAACTATCACAATGGAATCCCCCATAGTAGAGAAACCTCATGGCACACTAATAATAATTACAGGTTAACAAAAACGTGGAAAATTTATATTAAGTATGTATTTCCACTTTGCTATCAAACCTTTGGTTCGGATATAGATCAAATTATCTCTCGATTTTTTACATACCCAGCCCACCGGTTGCTCAAGAAATTTTATAAGTTAATCGGATAATTAACTATTCACTGTTCTCATTGCCTATACGTTCAGATTTAACGCATAAGGAGATAGAAGGACAAAAAACTTGTCCCTCTGTGGTTAAGGACATATCACGAAGTACGCAGAATACGAAAGACAACGTCTCTAACGCTTTAATAAAGACTTTTGGGCATCAATCAGATGAATACATTTGCAACTGTTTTATGGCATTGACATTGCCATTTTACGAACAAATCACATACGTATTATACGTATAAATGGAACAGCTTATGCCTTATTCTCCTCGTTTAATTTGTCTTGTGCTTCTTTTCTATTTTTATAAGTTAAAGTATAATTAGGATTTATTTCAATAGCCTTATCAAAATCTTTTATTGCTTCTAAATAATTGCCAAGCTTTAATTTTACATTTCCTCTATTATTATATGTTTCTGCTAATTTAGGATTTAATTCAATCGCCTTATCATAATCTTCTATTGCTTCTACATTCTTGTCCAAATTAGATTTGGCATTCCCTCTATTGTGATATGCTTCTGCAAAATTTGGATTTAAATCTATTGCTTTATCAAAATCTTCGATAGCCTCTTTATATTTCCCCAAGAAAACATAACATAAGCCTCTTTTATTATATATGCCAACAAAATTAGGATCTAACTCAATAACTTTATTGTAATCATTTATAGCGTCTAAATATCTTTTTAAATTAACTTTTGCATTTCCTCTATTGTCATATATAGTAGTTAAATGAGGGTTCAATTCAATCGCCTTATTAAAATTTTCTATAGCTTCTTCGAATTTCATTAATTGAAATTTTAAAGTTCCTAGATTATTATATGCTTCTGCAAAATTAGGATTCAATACAATTGCTTTATTATACAATTCAATTTGTTTATTTGGATCAGTCTCACTCAATGCTTGAGCAAAATACTGTATTGCCTCAGATATTGTTGCTGCTTCCTGCGCCTTCTTCATATCGCCATTAATCTTTTCTTTTAACTCAGAAATTGAATCTTTATCTTTTTGTACTTCTGCTTTCATCTGTTCTTTAATCTCTTCTATTCTAATTTCGAATTCTTTGATTTTAGAAATGAACCGTTTTTCATAATTTCTATTAATCAAAATTGGAATTAAGATACTGACGATACCAATAACGAGAGCAATAAACCAAGTATAGAAATTAATCATAGAAGTAGTATCCTCATGATATTGCTCTATATTGAATTTTGCAATTTCACTTAAATCATTATACTTACTCTTTAATTCTTCTTGTTTCTGTTGTAAGTTATTAATTTTATCTATTAAAGAGTCTTTTTGTTTGTATGTGTTCTCAATATGAGACTCATTACTTACGTCTGTTTTTTTTGCTTGCGTGGGAATACAAGTAAAAAAGCAAATAGAAAAAATTAATAAAAAGGCGAATCTTATTGCTTTATTCATGATACTATATTGTTAAGAATGTCATATTTAAGTTGCAAAAGTAATAATTATTTTACAAAACGTACATATGATTGTGGAACTTTATATTAAAAACAAAGAGGCAAGCTATCAACTCACCTCTTTGTTTTCTACAATGCTGGACCATCCTCCGGTTTATAAGGTTTAGCTTTATCTAAATAAAAAATTAAAAGTTTTCCCCTTATTTCCCAAGAAGAGTCTGGAGCTATTGTATCATTATTAACTCTCGTAATAAAATCTGGAAAGATCAAACCACTGAGTACATATTGAATCTAAGTCTTTCATTATTTTGATTCAACCGGAAGAAATTGTTCACTTAAGAATGAAATAATGTTTGTCCGACAAGCTTTGATTGACCAATCAGAATGCACTCCATCATAACTTGCATGTTCATAATAAAATTTAAAGTTTTTGTCGTGTAAGCGTGCTACTATTTTCTCGCACATTAAAGGTGATGGCCAGACCTGATCGCGCTTGAAAGAAATGACAAGAACAGGTCCATGTATTTTCTCAACAGGAATTGTAGCGGCTTTTACCTTTATTGTGTCTTGCAACGCTTTTTCAAACATCCGTGTTCTATTGCCAGAAAACATTCCTTTAATTGAAGTCCAAGAAAATGGTATCGACACAAAGGGTAGTTCTCGTCCTTTCTCACTCCATGCAGAATGTTGCCTACCCAAGGCATCGAATAAACCAGTTGGGGGGCCAGGGAAAACAACTGAGCTTGGGTCAATTGCAACCACCGCATTAACCTCCGGATACCGGCTCCCTAAAAGTAATGCCAGCTCTGCTCCGCGAGAAACACCAACCAGTGCATAATTGTTAGAAATCACCATATCTTTTTGTGCAGACAACCAGCGAAACGCCTTCTGGAAGTATTCTAAGGATATGCCTCTAAGATTTTTCGGGAGACTATCTGTCCCAAAGTATGGCAGCGATAAAACGCAAAACCCATGATCAATAAGTTCCTGGATGAACTCTGGGTGATAACTCCAACTTCTGCCTCCTTCAGATCCTCCTAACAGAACTATAGCCTTTTGTGGAGTGGTAGATGTTCCGTGAAAGAAATCGGCATCCAATCCGTCAATCTTGACTGATAATAAAGTAATTCCCTTAGGGACAGTCGTGGGACATACTGAATATGGTAAGGTATGAGGAGCAGAACATTGGGTTAACAGCAAAAAGGCAGCGCAAAGGATGAAAAGAACTGCAAATGGCTTACACTTCTGAGTGTTGTACCTCAAATGTTTTAGCCTAACTTTCAGAGAAATTTTTATTGTTTTATCCATATAAGTATTTTGATTTTGTGGTCAGAAAATCCACCCACCTTAGTACGACGAAGCTTTAACATACAAAATTATTCTGACACGGCAAAAATAACAATAAAATCTGAACGTATCACCTCTTTTGGTAAAATATTTCATGTAATAGATATTTTCTCATCTTTGATTTGAGAAAACTAATTGTATAACAAACAATGGTTTGTTGTTTTTAAAACAACTTTCCAGGTTCACTCCACACTTTGTGGCACCTGTTTAAATCTTTCAAAGAGGAATAGGTTATCATGCTTTTATTTCAAAACTGCATGTTGAGTTTTTAAGATAGTCAGATGATGGGATTCAGGGTTAAAAACTACAAGCTAAAAATAACGGTGGTTTGTGGTTTTTAAAACAACTCTATATGGATGTTTTTAGATAACACCTAAGTATTATTTCTATAACTAACAATGGTTTGTGGTTTTTAAAACAACTTTTACAGGGTAAGGCCTGTTTCTAACTTTTTAATGAGATACTCATAAAATTCTTTTGTTACTATATCTGTACTGTAAATTAAATGCAGTTAAAAGTAAAACTTTACCTTAATAGTTATTTGACTTGACTTTGTGAAATATATTAATGATATAAGAAAACACTTTTTAAATCTCATACAATACATATTGTTACACTTTTAAGCATTTATATTACTATTTTTATAAAAAAAACTTAAATAACTTACAATATAGCATATGTTTTAATATTATTTTTTATATTTGCAAAAATATCGTAATTAATCATTACTTGAGACATGCAGCACTAATTTAATTTAATTTTACGATATATAAAGACGTCGAGCAACTTATTATAGTTGAGGTGTTCATAAAAAGTATAAGTTTATATTACCACTAAATTAAAAGTTATGATAACAAAAAAAACTGTTTTTACCCTTCTATTTTATTTGTTTGTGTTTCCCAGCCTTAGGCCAGTCTGAAATGTGTTTGATCCTTTAACGGGTAATACTGTGAGATTTTATGGTAATTTAAAATCGTTTGATCTTATCCATTAAATAAATTTATGACGTTAAAAACATTGAAATATGAAAAGAATTTATTTTTTAATCTTGTTATCAATCGTTAGCCTGTCTGCTTTTACCCAACAGATTAGCGAACTAGACAAAAGCGTGAATAAAATGATGGAGCAGGCTGAAAGCTATATCCCTGATTTTCATCGCAAATCTGTCACAGCATCATATCCTATATTCTACGTCCTAACCAAAAAGGAGTATCGCAAGATGACTTTCTCTCAGATTCCTACTTATAATCAGATAGACCAATACATAGATTTCGATCATTTAGAACTCGAGTGTGTTTTGGCAAAGGCTCCTGAAGGTATTTGGGATTTATCAGGTAAATATGACGATTATGATTCTTTCTGCTATACCAAAAGAGCGAATGATAGATTATTCGATTATTTGGATAGCATTAAGCCTGATCGTGTGTATAATCTTTTCGGAGAATTCTTTTTAAAGCTGATAGAAAAAAATGGTCATCGCTATTTGATTAAAGAGATAAACAAGCAATATCAGCCATGTGAAATAATTGATATTGAACCAGATGTTACATTTTTTAATACATGGCTTTTCCCCAACAATACAAAAAAGGCGCTAATCTATACTAACTAAATTCTGATTCATTGTTCTATGAACAATGTCACAACATTATGACCTAATGAAAGTTTAAATAATGAACTTGCTTTTGCTATTTATGCGGAAGAAAGTGTTTGCATATTTGCTCCACATGAAATAAGGTTACTTTACCAAATAACTATTTCGTTATTTCTATTTACAAGTTACAACTATTCTCATGCGGAGATAATGCCGTTTACGTTGATGCATTAAATCTCCAGGAGACCATGCAGTTATAAAAACAATACAGGCACTTGCTAATTAAGCAAGTGCCTGTATTATTATATAGATATTTCTTTACGCTATTAAGCTCCGTGGAATAGATATTCTTTCTGGGTATCCTGAGCTAGTAACGTGAAGAGTTTTTCTGCAACAATATCTAAAGCTTTTAACAAGATGCTGTTAATAGCTCAATGACCTCTACCTTCCAAATTACCAATTTGAGATGAAGTGAAATAAATTACATCAACTGACTGTTCTCCTATATGATTTCTCAAGAACTTTGCTGCAGCCTTTTTGGTTGCAGCATCAGCACCTGTAAAATGTTTTGAAAAACTCGCCATAAGAAGGCCTACTTGACTATCTGTCAATATTTTCAGATTCTTATCGCAAAAATTGATGTAAGCTATTTTATCACTTTTAGATTCCGTTTCAATGAATTTCAAAGCACCATCAAACGTTCCATTCTTATCAAGTTTGAATTGTTTGATTTCTTTTTTTAGAGTAGAGAATTCAGCTTCATCATAGTTTTTTGAACCACTAAGCAGTGCTAGAACCTCACGGTTGTAGAGCTTAGAGACAATAGAGTCTATGTCAGACTTGTCACTTGCATTGAATCGTGAAAGATTAGCCATCATAAATCTAGCAGGCTTGTCAAATGGAGAGTTAAGAAAAGACTGATATATAAACATGTTTTCGTGTTTCAAGCGATCGGCATCAGATAATGATGTAAAATAATCATATACCATATTATTAATTTCAAACACCTTTTTGTCATAATCCTCTTCCGAGACGTTTCTTCCGGTAGGTATATTTTCTATCAAGTAAGATGCATATGCATTGATAAGTCCGGGTGTACGTTCGCCTTTCTCATAACGCTCTTTCATTATCTCAGGTTTTTTAGCGGGGTCAAGAGCGCGGTCTATTTCATTGATGAACGCAGTCGGCTCACGATAACCGCAGACGTTTAAAATCTCTTTTTTATCTGAGTTTATTATTACGAATGTAGGATACCCCTCTATTTTATATGTTTTTGAAAGTTGTACACCTTCGCCCTTTTCTGCATTTACTTTGATACATACAAAATGACTGTTCATATAGTCTCCAACAGATTTATTTGGAAAGACTTCACGAGACATCAAACGACATGGTCCACACCAATCTGTATAAAAATCAATAAATACCATTTTGTTTTCACTCTTAGCCGTAGCAATAGCTTCATCATAGCCTATTGCACGAAAGTTTGTTTGTGCTTTTGTCATCAGGCATGACATAGCAACTAAAGAAATTAATAAAATCTTTTTCATTTTAATTTTTACTTAATCGTTTATATTGAATATTTGCAGTCCAAAATCCCAATACGTTGTATCTATCATCATATTAAGGTAGCGTATACTCTTCACATTACCCATTCCGCTTACTACATTTATCGGGGCTCCTTGTGGTATACCTCCAACCATATTATAAAAATATAGCTTATACTGATTTTCTTTTTGTGTCCCTATAATAAGGTTGTTAAAACTAGTATCTCCACCATTCCAAAACTGATTGCTTACGTAAGTAATAGTTTCATCTGCATTGATGCCCTGAGGCCTTATCTCTGATTCGGATAAATCACTATTGTCAAATATTGAGGCATAAATTTTGCCACCATCTACACAATATATATACTTGGCTGTAAGGCCATTGGTACTGTAAGCCGTAGCTCGTGACATATGCGTATTGGGCTTAATCAAGTATCTGTTATTCAAAGATATATGTCCAAAGCTAGATTCGGTAAGATATAAATATCTTGCACCTGTTGCGTTGTTTTGCAATATGACAGTAGCCGTACCTGAACTATTCATATAATTATATCCTATATGCAGACAATCATAGTCGGTAAGGTTTTGTGTAGTTTCAAGTCCTGATCCATCACCATATTGTGCTTCTGACAGATTGGCATTATAGTCTGTAAAAAATAAGCTATGCGCTTTCTCATCCCAAAATATTGTTCCACCATAAGATCCAATATCATGAGTTATATATTTGCTACCTCCACAAACAGCATATAACTTTCCAAATTTACCACTACAGGGACTTGAGTATGAACTTGCGGCTGATATTGCACGAATACCTTTGGATGAATAATAGAATAAATAGCCAACAGAATTATTAATGATGCCATAAGGTATCTCGTCATCAGCCATTTTATCAAACAGAAGATTGCTCCTATCAAATATCGTTTTCAGATCTGTACTACGGCTTACACATATGTTTTTATTTTGTGTTGTAACAGTTATGCTGTTTGTACTTTCCATTTCATTATCGTCTGGATTGATATAATACATATTATAGTCTATATCAAGTTTTTGTGGTTTGCCTTGTATCGGACTGCCATTAATTTGTGTAAACAGATTACTTTCCATAGCACCATCGCTGTTAAGCAAATCCAACTCAGTATTATGATCTGCTGTCTCTTTCATTATATAAAAGCCCTGCGAAAAATTTGTCAGCACTTTAAGTGAAGAAACCATGTATACGGTGTAACCATTTGTTTTTGATTTTGCAATGAAACGTATTTGATAAGTACCTGGAGAAATAGATACATTATAGTTAAGATCCTTGCTCGTTCCTATTATAACAGGTGCTATGGTATCACCGTTTGCTGTAGTGCTGCCTGTTTTGCTACTTAACAGTAGCCATTGGTATTGCATGTCATTATCAGCATAATCTGTTTTAACAGTAGGCGTTATATTTAATACCTGGCCAATATATGCGGTTTCTGTATATGAATCTGCTATACCACTAACTGTAATATTGCCTACGTTGTCAATACCCATTGAACTATCATCAGTAAGACATGATGACAGTGATAACACAAGTATCACAACTAATATAAATAGAATGTTTTTCTTCATAATATATTTTAATTGTTAAATGAAACAATAGTGCCATCTGATTCAGATAGTTCACCTAATCCTTGAGCAGCTCTTTCGCTATTTAGAGTTTTCAAATCGGTAATCATCTTATCTTGAATATATAGTCGGTAATTAGAATCTCCGGTCATAAATTGGTCTATATAATCATTGTCCCACTTCTTACCGGTATGATCTATCAAGAACTTATGTTTGACTACGCCATAAATACCAAAATAATCGACCAGGCTAAAAGTATAGTCATCGTCTCCAGAGTAGTTATAAGTCCATTTAGATGGTTCTGTCATGCGATCAGAGAATGTTATGATTCTTGTCTGATAAGAGTCGTAGCCTTTTGTGAAATATCCATTATCCTTGATACGGAATTTAAGTACGACCGACGTATCTTTGAGAGATGCATCTCTTAACAGTACCACCGGTATCTTGGTAATTGCCTTCCCTGCAGGCATCTTATAATATGATGCTATAGAGGGATCGTTGAATGCTACGTAATGCTTGCCTGGTATTGCCATATTAGCAGTAGTGTCTACCTCTGCAAACTCTATAGGTCTGTCTTGATCTGAAACGAAGCCCATACTATGAAGATCAAACCATAGAGTGTCGCTTTTAACGTTTGGATCTCCATATACAAATGAATATGATGACAATGCCATCTCAGGTTTAAACTCTGATGTATTGTCCAAGTTATAATAGAAATTCAACCTGCACGTAGTATCACTATACAATGGTAAATCTTTCTCGCATGATGCCATTGATATTAGAAGCGATAAAATGAATATTGTGCTTAAAACTTTTCTCATATTATTTAGAATTTTATTTTTTTGTACTATTACTTGGATCATACTCAGAAGATGGTAATGGCAATATGTAATTGTCTTCGGTTATTTCATTATTGTTCCAGAGCATAGACTTGCTTGCCAGACGTTTATATGTAAAGAACATCTGTCCCTCACCAAAGAATTCACGTCTATATTCATTTTTCACTTCTGTCTTAACATCATCTAATGATGTGAATGGTTGGTAAAGGGTGTACGTGCAAGACTTCATATATGTATCGTATAGCGATTGTGCTTCAGGCAATGAGGTGCTTGCCTCTATGGCGATGAGATACATCTCTGATAGACGTATCATTGGTATTATCTGATACATGGTAGACAGATTGTTCGCATTTGCCTTGTTACTGTCATACCAGTACTTCTTAAGAGCAGGGCAGATACTGCCTGAAGGATTCTTTGTCTGACGATTCCATTCATACAGATATCTGTTGTGTGAAGCTGTAGCACCTGGTATAGAAGAATACAAATCTGTCAACATGTCTGATGATATAAAATACATGCCATCACGGGCTTGTGCGGTAGTACCTCCTATTAGTAAATTGTTAGCATAATCAAGGATATTGTATTTACTTAGATAGAAAAGACACTCAGACGGTAAACCATTATATCCTTTTTGCAAATCAGAAACTCCACTTAAAGAAATCAAGGAATTGCCATCACTGCCCTTTGCATTTATTATATCTAATGCTATATCGTGTGCTTCTGTGTTATTGCCTATATATAGATCCATCCTTGCATGCAGAGAACGTACAGCCCAATAGTTTAACCGAGATTGACGATAATACATGTAATCGTCCTGAACGTGGTTGTCCGGACTATTGAGTTCCGTAAATGTGCTACTAAAGATGGGATCATTATCTTTGAGAAGATTTTCTGAAGACTCTATGTCTGCTTTAAGTTTTGCTACATAGTCATTATAAGAATAGTATGCGGGCATATTATCAATGCTTGTTACCTCTGAATAAGGAAGGGACACTGTCTTGGACCCGCCATTAGGCAATTGACCAAATAGTCTCAATACATCAAGCTGACAATATGCACGGATGGCATAAGCTTCTCCTTCTATTACGGCACGTGCTTTAGAATCTGTGATATTCTGACCCTTTTCCTTTATATTTTTTAGAATCACATTTGCTGATGATATAGTTGTGAATAATTTTGCATATATAGCCTTGATAGAAGCTCTTGCATCATCGGCATCATATTGATGGTTACTAAGATAGTAATTAAGTGGAAAATCATTTTCATCTGTTTTGCCGGTATACCACAGATCTGCCATATTCTCAATATCAGTCATTGTTAGGCGTTGACCATAAATATCTGTGCTGCCCATTGTCATATAGCATCCGGTAAGGGCATCACGGAAACCTTTATAATTACTAAACTGATCTTGCTCTTTCTGTATGTTTCTTCCTCTTACATCCAGCCAGTCACTACAAGAGGTGACCACTATGAGAAGTAATATCAACGGTAATATATTCTTTTTCATTTTTTATCTCCTTTCATATATTAGAATAATAATTTTATACTTGCTTGTACATTGTGTGCATAAGGATAACTTGTTCCACGTTCCATCTTTATAGATCCCCAGTGAACAAGGTCATTCAAATTAAGACCAAATATCATACTGTTCAATTTGAATGCTCTCAACAAGTAATTACTTTTTAACTTATACTGTAGACTTACGCTCTGTAATTCAAGCACATTGTCATCCATAACGTAACGTGAACTTGCTTTTGTATTAATGTTGCTTAGTTTCTTGAAGAACACTACGTCACCGGCCTGATACCATCTGCTGTTGAGTACACGCTCATCTACATTTTCTTGTGTAAGGTCATTTAGCGTTACCTCTACACGGTCGCGTAATGTACTGTTGTATGTCTTACCACCCCAATAATATCCAAATGAAGCATTTAATGTAAAATCATGCCACTGGAACATCACATTTGCATTACCACGATATAGAGGTGTTGCTGAGCCACAGTATACTTTATCTGAAGCCTTCCATGTGTCTGTTATTTTGCCATCTTTGTCCAAATATATCTCTTGGCCTGTGCTTGGATCTATACCTAATGAACGAACTGCATATATTGAGTTTTGCGGTCTGCCTTCATAGAAAAGACTTTGTATTCCACTAGCATCGTCGTCCGTGGCATCCTTAAGCAAATATGCAGCTGTCTGATCCTTGATGGCTTGAGAAAGTTTGGTTATCTTATTCTTATTATAAACAAGCTGGGCACCTATCATAAGATTTATCTTACGGCGTGAGTCACGAATGGCATATCCCTGCAATGCAGCTTCCCATCCTGAATTTTTTACTTCACCAATATTGGCTCTGTACGAATCAAATCCCATAGACAATGGTTGATCCATTGATGATAGAAGATTACTTGTGTTTTTCTGATATACTTCAAAGGTACCTTTAATGCGATTATCAAAGAGCCCGAATTCTGTACCGACATTAATTTCTTTTGTAGTTTGCCATGACAAGTTTGAGTTTCCAAATCCTCCAAGCACAGCACCTGTCCAATCCATATATCTATTGTCTGTAACATAAGAGTAATAAGTATAGGCATCTGTTTCTAAAGCTCCCGAAGCAGCACCTGTCTCACCATATGAAGCCTTGAGACGCAGCATGTTTACGATATTATTGCCTTTAAGGAATTTTTCATTATGTATGTTCCATCCGACACCACAACTCCAGAACGGTGCATATTTCTTATTGCTTCCATAAGATGAGTTTCCATCTATACGATAAGAGAAGTCTATATAATAACGACTTGCGTAAGTATAATTTATATTGCCTGTCAATCCCAACTGACGTGTTTTGTAATTGCTGCCTGATGGCATCTCGTCTGCTGAATACTGGCGGGCATTGGGTATATTGCTTAAATCTTCATTAGAGAATCCTTCAAGGGCTATAAGGAAATTATCTGTATTGGTTTCCAACATAGACCAGTTTAAACCTAAATATAGAGAGTGTACATCATTAAAGACCTTATTATATGATAATGTCATATCAGCATTGTATGATAAGGTCTTTCCATTGCCATATCTATATAAGCCTCGTCGCAAAAATCCAGAACCTGTGCTGTACTCTACACCGGTTGTACTGTTTGTATAGTATGTGTCTTCAGGTGAACGGAAAAAGTCGCTCGTATTCTCTGTACTTGAAATTCCAAGCTGACCTCTTAGAGTCAATTCAGGCAAGATATTCCAATCTACTGAGAAATTATTAGTAAGTTCTTGGTATCCAGTTTTATTGAATGAACCCAAAGATGCATTGTAAAGTGGGTTTTCTAAAGATGACGACCATGCATAGAACGGATCGAAAAATTTTCTAACGTTTCCGTATGTATCATAAGGCGAATTATAAGGTTCCTGTTTAACATAATCGGAGAAACTACCGTATGGGCTTTCATGACTATTATTTACACCTATAGAAGAGTAATTCCGGAAAGTAAGATCCTTATATTTATAAAGAAGTGTGATACCTCCGTTAAAAGTTTTTCTTGAGCTACCTTTCATTGCTCCTTCTACATCATTATATTGTGCATCCACAGCCCATCTAAATTCTTTGCTTCCACCATCAAGGCGCAAATTATAGCGTTGTCCTACTCCTGTACGTAAAGGTTTTGACAACCAATCAGTATTGATCCCACTCAATACATCATGATAGCGTTGCTCATATGCTTGCTTATATAGAAGTTCGCTCTGGTTTGATATACTATATCCTTTGTCGTAAAGTCCGGCACGTCTTTCTAACTCAAGTTTTTGTGTAGCATTA
The DNA here is from genome assembly GCF_000585355.1 of Xylanibacter oryzae DSM 17970. NCBI lineage: Bacteria > Pseudomonadati > Bacteroidota > Bacteroidia > Bacteroidales > Prevotellaceae > Xylanibacter > Xylanibacter oryzae. The sequence goes on from NZ_KK073873.1 coordinate 1,320,934, forward strand.
AGAAGGTGATAGCTGCTCAGGTCTGGCAATTCCATCTGTATTCCAGCTTCAAAGTTAACCTTTAACTGTCCCTCTGTTGGCTGTTTGGATACAACAACTATTACGCCGTTAGCTCCTCTACTACCGTATATAGATGTAGCGGCAGCATCCTTCAATATGTTTATACTCTCAATCTCTTCATCATTGTAATCCATCAGTTTTGTTAGTGATATTTCAAAACCATCCATGATGATAAGAGGGGTATTGGGATTACTCTTCGAACCTTGATTAAACTGCTCTACACTCATTGGAAGGCTAGAGTTGCCACGTATATTAATACTAGGTATATTATTAGGGTTGCTTCCTTGTATATTATTTATCGAAAAGTTTATAGAAGCATCAACATTCTTAAGAGTTTGCAATAGGTTCTGCCCACGAAACTGCTGTAGTTGTTCACTACTTATGCTTGACACAGAACCGGTATAGCTTTCTTTTGCCTTTCTGAATATACCTGTAACCACTACATCATTCAATGTTTTTGTATCTTCATGAAGCATTATCCGCATGATTCTTTGCAAAGGTATTGTTATAGTCTTCATACCTACGTATGAAACCTGGACAATTTGGTCTCCTGAAAGGAAATATTCAAAATGAAAAGCGCCATTTATGTCTGTTACTGTTATAATATTAGTATTAGGAATCTTTACTTGTGCACCTATTATGGGTTCTTTGGTCTTAGCGTCGAAAACATAACCACCACATGTCTGAATTTTCCGACTATCATTATGCTGCCTGTTTGAAGATTGAAGTGTAATGTTTATAAACTTGCCATCAACAGAATAGTCAAGAGGTTTGTCTCTTAATACATAGTTGATGACATCAAAGAATTTGGCGTTTTTCAGTGAGCCTTTTACTTTAAATCTATTAACATCATCATATGTAAATAAAAATTTATAAGATGATGACTGTTCTAATCTTAGCAACACTTGAGCCAAACTTTCATTGTTGAAAGACATTGATAATCGCACATCATTATCTTGTGCTGATAGAGGCAATGCCATCCAAGCAAAAAAGAAGAGTGCAAGAAGGAATAAAGTTCTTTTCATAAGCTTTTTACATAATTTTTTTTCTATAACATACTATTAATACGAACACTTCACAAAATAGGTTACGATTTTTTTAAATTTTCTGATAAAAAGTAGCATTTTGCTATATTATAGCGAAGTATAACGTACAAAAGATCTATTTTTTGGCGATTTCAAAATATTTATTATTAATTTTGCATCCACTATAAATTATGAGAGAGAAAACAGAATTTGACAATTTTTTCATGTTGTATCACTCGCAGCTATATTATTTTGCAATGCAATATATAACAGACGAGGAAGAAGCACACGATATTGTAAGTGCAGCTTATGAAGATCTGTGGCGTAACTTTGCGACCGTTAAAATGAGCACTGTAAAGCAGCTACTATATACAAATGTGAAAAACAAATGTATAGATAACTTGCGCAGACGCAAATGTCACGAACGTTACGTCGAATTCACTACTATTATGAGTTCTGATTATATCAGTAAACATGATTCAGATAAAGAATACAATGAACAAATAATAGGAGAAATAATGAAAAAGATAGAGTATCCAACTGTAGATATATTAAGAGCTTGCTATATAGATGGCAAAAAATATAGAGAAGTGGCTGATGAAATGGGAATAAGTATCAGTACCGTAAAAAAACATATGGTTAAAGCACTTAAAATAATTAGAGAAATGAAAAAAAATATGCGCAAATCATAACCATAAAGCGTATGATTTCGTATTACATATAAATACCGTATAATGCATAATGAAAAAAACATAGACGATCTGGATGTTAAAGCACTTGACATAATAGATGCAGGCGAGGATATTTCGGATATTCAGCTTGATCAGATTAAATGTGATGCTGAGTTACGCAAAAGATGTCAAGAATTGCTTGACATAAGAACAGGATGTCTTAAATACAAAGAAGCCCAACTTAAGGATGTACATATTTCACAAAAATCCGGACTGGCAAAAATAGGGCACAGGCGTAAACATGCTATTATAATTTCAGTCATTACAGTAGCTGCTATTATAATAGGATGTATATTTCTGCTTACAACACGTAAAGAAATAAAATCAGATCAGGTATTCATTGCTGATAACACAGACAAAGACATCATTATAACAAAAGAGAATGGCAATAATATATTGTCAAAACAGATTTTATCAAGGCATTCATCAATAAGCATGTCTGATTATTTACGTAGCAAGCAAGACAATTCTGTTGTTGAGAAGTTGATTGTCGAAGTACCATACGGTAAGTCTACAGATATTACATTACCAGATGGAAGTGTTGTTTGTCTGCATCCCGGTAGTAGACTTAAATTCCCAACATCATTCTTAAATGGTAAACGTATCGTTTTATTGGAAGGCGAGGCATACTTTAAAATTAAAAAAGATGCTTCCCATCCATTTGTTGTTATGACTAACGAAATACAAACAACAGTATTGGGAACTGAATTTGATATAAAAGGTAATGTTGTAACTTTGGTAACAGGAAGCCTAAGGGTTGACGGCTTGAAAAATAAAGAGACCAGAACTATTGTACCCGGAGAACAACTATCTGTGAATGATGGAAAGTTTGCGGTTTGTAATGTTGATACACAACCTTATATATATTGGAGAGACGGTTTCTTATATTATGACGGTGTTGATTTATGTGATATAATGAAGTCTATTGGGGAAAATTACAATATGACAGTTGAGTTTAAAGACAATCAGCCAATACATTTCAAGATGCGATTTATTGCCGAAAGGGATGGCGGAATTGATCAGACACTTAACCTAATGAACAGAATGAAGAAAGTATATGTATATAAGTCAGCAAAAAAGATAATAATAGAGAAACTGCCACAATAATATAAGTATTGTAAAGCCTATAAAGAGCGGTGCAGACAAATATCAAAATAATCAATTATTGAGATAAAGCATCACGAATATTGATCGTAAATACTCTGTTTAGATATTATCTCTAGTAATTCATATCTATTTGTATCCCCATCTGCAGGAGGGTTATCAATAGGAGTTATTCTTACACGCAACTTATAGGAAAAGCCCTTGACATACTCAAATCTTTCAATATCACCTATATTTATATATAAAGTTTGATTTGTATCCTCTACAGTGCATTTCATTACATTAACAGTACCTATATATCCGGGAGGTCTCACTCCTACCGATACTAAATCGGGAGCAACATCCATTACAACAGTTTTGCCATTGCTACGGTTGTTATCATCACTGCATGAGACCATGAAAGTGATTAAAAGAATAGCAACAATACCAAATAATTTTGAAATTAAATTAGATTTCATGACAACAATAATTAAGATCTAACAAAGTAATTCTCTACGCATTCAAAGATGATTAGACGTTTTCAAATTTTTACAAAGATAGTAATTATATAGAAAGGTTGTTACTCTACTTATACAAAAATATATCATTTAACAATATTTCGGTCGTTTTCTTCACATAACCCGCCACTTTGTGGCACCTGTTTTAATTTTTCAAAGAGGAATAGGTTATCATGCTTTTATTTTAAAACTACATGTTGAGTTTAAAATAAGAGAAACGCATTTAGAGTATTTTGAATGCTGAACAATAAGAAAGAATGGCCAACAAAGTTGTTTTTAAAACAACTTTATCAGCCAAATTTAGATAAAACCTATGTTTATGTCTACCAATAAGGGTAGTTTGTTGTTTTTAAAACAACTTTATAATGATATATTTAGATGAAACATCAGCCTATCTCATAAAAGAAACAGGGAAGAAGGCGCAACGCATCAGACACGCATCTGGTATGTTATGACGTATATCTTCAATACAGGTGGATTCCTGCCTGAAACACAGCATTGCTTGATGATACAAGGCAAGTATACGGACATCACTATTGAAAACGCCATGGATCTTGCTGCAGAGAACGGGATACGCAAGGCAGACAAGATCATTAAGGAGTAGCTGAAACTATCATGGAATTCAGAGCACTTGCTGAGCATAACGGAGTTCTGGAACGCTGGTATCTCCATGGACTCGTATCAAAATTTATGAAATAATAGAAATAATACTGGTTGCCAATTACTATGCTATTGGGTAATCAAATCAAACTCGGCATAGCCGATATTATCGTTATTCTCTATGTTCTTTACGGCTTGGAACTTAACATAACGTGCATTGGTTGCTGCAAATGTCTTAGTCTGTCTGAGTGGATTGTTCTTGATATTTGAGAACTCTCCTTGACTTACTAATTTCCAGTTTATATTATCGGTCGAAACATAAAAGCGATAACCATTGATTATTCCCGGTCCCCATAGGGTCGGATCCGGAAGATATCTGAAACCACTTACATTTAGGTTTGCTCCTAAATCTATTACTATATCGGCGGGAAGTTTCGTGCCCTTGGGCTGATGCCATGATGATGAGGGATCGCCATCTAGTATATTCATCGCTTTGGCATCGGTAGTACTTATTATCTGCCAACCGGTGCGTGGTAAATCAAACTTCTCTGTACATACGGGACTGCTCTTGCCCGACTTGGCATCGTAGGCGATGGCCTTGACCTCTATCTTGCCCGATGTATTGAACGGCATAGTATACTTATGCGATTTTACGGTCGGTAATGTGCCGTCTGTGGTATAATAGATGCCCGATTCCTTATCGGCCGGGATGATTGTAACCGTTCCGTCTTTGGCTCGGATTATTGATGGCTGGGTAAGTATCTGAGGTGCATCGTATATGCCTATGTTAGAGATGACAGGACAACTCTTTGAGTCGGTTATCGTGATACGTACCTTCGATGCCTTTACAGACGGGAAACAGAGTATTCTCTTATATCCTATAGTTGTGGCATCGGCTATCTTATGCCATCGGCCGCGTGTGAAAGCGTCTATGGTGAATGACTTTACACGCTGACCAAGGCGGATGTACTCTTGTACCATAAAGCGGTTGAAGGTTGTGGGCATGCCTAAGTCTATCGTCAGTGATGCTCTAGTCACACTATCATCTGTTGCCCAATATGTATCTTTATTATGATCGATGGCATTAGCTGCAGCGAACTTTTTGCTATTGGCGCGTGTGTTTGAGGCTGTGGCTTTCTTGCCGATAGCAAGATTGTATCTGAAGGCTTCGCGCACTGCCTGGGCGAACTCTTTGCCGGCCATGGCGTCGCTGGGATGTATACGACCTTGTGTATCGATTGGGAAATTAAGCAGCAGTGTGCCATTACGGCCTACCGAACTATAGTAGATGTCAATAAGTTGAGATAATGATTTCACCTTGGTGTCTTCGCTTGGATGATAGAACCATTCAGGACGGATAGAGGTGTTGACCTCGGCCGGTACCCACGAGTCTCCATTCTCCACGCCATAGTGCAGCATCTCATAGGGCGTATCGCCTTTGGCATTCATGGTGCTCCAATTGGTTTCACCTACATTACCGGCTTCGGTACCTACCCAACGTACATCTGCACGGTCGCCTCCATCATTCCATATGATGATATTAGGTTGCAAGCTCCTTATCAGCTTGTATGTATTCTGCCAATCGTAATATGTCTTCGGGTCTATCTTACGTTCTTCGCGAGCACCTCCATAATATCCGGTACCGCCATTGGCACCATCAAACCATATCTCGAAGATATCGCCATAGTTGGTTAGAAGTTCTGTAAGTTGATTTCTGAAATATTTGATATACTCAGGTTTACCGTAATCAGGACTGTTCCTATCCCACGGAGAAAGATATATGCCCAATTTCAGACCATACTCCTTACACGCATCCGACAATTCGCGCACGATATCACCCTTGCCGTTCTTCCATGGACAGTTCTTTACAGAATACTCCGTATATTTTGAGGGCCACAGGCAGAAGCCGCTATGATGTTTGGCGGTAATGATGATGCCTTTCATACCCGACTCTTTGCATGCCCTGGCCCATTGACGACAGTCCAGATTAGTAGGATTGAAGATACGGGGATCTTCATCACCGTTGCCCCACCACTGGTCTGTATATGTGTTTACAGAGAAATGTACAAAGGCATATTGCTCCATCTGCTGCCACCTCAACTGATTGTCACTGGGAGTTGGTCCACAAGGTTTGGGTGCTGTCTGTGCCGAAGCGCATACAAGCATCAATGCTGAGAATAGCAACACGAATGTTCGTTTCATATTTGAAAGAGGTCTTTTATTTTCTTGATTCACACGCCCCGCCACTTCGTGGCACGAAGTGACGGAGGACAAGTGGTTATTTTATTGGCACTGCAATCTGGGTGAGTGAATGAGGTGCAAAAGAACAGGTAACCTGACCGTTCTTTACATCTGCCTTAGACTCTACCGGTAAATACTCATCACGTTTAGAATAAGTGAATCTGTCCTTCAAGTCGCCTGTAAGGGTGCTGATGCGGGCTTTGCCTGTAAACCTGCTAGTTCCGGCATTGCTGATAGTGGTAGTGATTGCCTTATCCTTATGTCTGTTGATCACGTTGACATAGAGTGTCTTTCCATCTTCGGATGTTACTGATGTTACGTCTAGGTAAGGGATGTCGTGCTTCTCTTCCAACTTGTATGTACCGCAGTCTACCTTTGTATCGTAAGACACACCACGGCAATTGGTGGTGAACATCTTGAATGCATGGAATATCGGTGACCTGTAGGTGCCGTGTGTAGAATCGTTGGATAGTAATGAGGCCAACATGGTGAAGTTGGCCATCTTAACGATGTCGGCATGACGAATAAATGAATTGAAACACATGGCGTCTTCTAGTACTGCCATATAGTTGCCACCAAATACGCCCCACTCGTCTACGGCCAGTTTCAATGGCTGCTTCTTTGGATATTTAGCTGTGGTCATATCTATAAGAGCTTTAGGTGTGAGTATCTTCTCTTCGAAGTCGATAGCTCCTTTGCCCATAGAATAGTAATAGTCGTTGGCCTTATCCTTGGCAAGAGCATCTCCCCAATAACGGTGAACAGACATATAGTCGGCTATACCGGTAAGGTTGTCTATCACCTTGCGGTCCCAGTCGAGCCATACACCATCATCCTGATAGTTGGCTGCACCACATACCACGAACTTGATGTCCTTATCTACCATCTTGAGAGCTTTGGCTGCCTCGGTGGCTATCTTTACATAGTCGTCGGCATTCTTATAACCCATAATCCATGGTGCTCCGTCTACCTCATTGCCAAGTCCCCATATCTTCACATTATAAGGCTCTGGATGACCGTATTGGGCACGAAGGTCTGAATAGTATGTACCACTCTTGATGTTAGTATATTCGAGCCAGTAGGCAGCATTGCGGATATCGCCAAGACCAAGGTTGACGCATATCACATTCTCTGTACCCATGGCTTTGTTCATCTGTATCCATTCGTCTGTGCCAACCTGATTGGTATCATATCCGCCCCATGCCAGGTCGATACGTACAGGACGTTTATCTTTTGGACCGATACCATCCTGCCAGTTGTAGGCTGCTACATAGTTGCCTCCCGGCCATCGCATGTTGGTCAACTTCAAGTCTCTTACGGCATTGATATAGTCTGACTTGAAGCCATCCTTATTGGCCAGAGGTGATGAAGGATCGTAAACTGGGCCATAGATTGTGTTTTTAATAGGGAACTGGCGTGATCGGCCTATAGGTTCGGCAAACACTCCATAGATGTGGGGGTCTACGCTAGAGATGGGGCGGTCTGTGTTGACAATAATCTTCGCATCAGTGCGTTCCTCTTGACTTTTTACGGCTCCTTTGGGATAAGCCGTAGAACCTGCCAACGAAAGGGCAGATCCAAGAAACATTAGTTTAAGATAATTCATTACAATTTTGATTTAAAGTTATATTAAAATTACGAAACAAATTTAGTCACTAATTAGACTAATTGTTCTGCCGAATGATTAAAATAAATAAAAATGTAACGTAACAAAAAGTTTCTGTTATTTTACTTTTGAATAAACAAACATGCAAAAGATCAATTGCTGAAAGTAAAAAAATGAATAGTAAAACATGTTTTACTTGTTTTTCTATTCAAAAATTTACTACTTTAACTATTCGAGGGCATAAAGGTATCTGCTAAACAATGATATAGGCCTCATTTATCTGGCATGCATTATGCCCGAATCTTCATCTTTGTTTGATATTCTATGACCTGCTGAATTATGACGAGTACCATAGTTTAAGTTGAACGTAATATCCAGCATTAGTACTCGTCGGAGATCTTTGGAATAGGCATACTGAGTGTAGGGAGCCAACTTTGACAAATTATCATTTACTATTTTATATGTCTTTGTAAATGGATTGAATACCATCATCTGTATACACCAGTTGTCAAGCTTATATCCTAAAGTAAGACTATGGCCTGACTCGCTTCTCTGAATGGTTTCGCCCCATAGTGTATGGTAACTGGTCTTTGCGTCGGCCATGAAGAGCCATGACTTGTACATGGCTTGTATCTGTCCATCAAACCCCCAGTTGGAATGGGTATGCGTATAGTCATTTCCATAGCTTATGAATCTATTGAAATAAGGTGACATCTGTATGGATAGCCAATCACCAAAGGGCTGTATCTGAATATTCAGATTGGTATTAAGACGATGAAAGCTTTTTTGATTCTCCATGGTTCTTATAATACGTCCTCCTTCGTATGTTGTCTCTTCCATTATAGGTTTGTCGTCGTAACTGTATCTGCCATTAAACTCTACGCTTATGCCTTTAATATTCCAATTCAATGACAGCGCATTCGATAAAAAGGTAACTGATTTAAGGTTGGGATTGCCTCGTTTGGTCTGATATATATCTATATCCTGTGATACATTACTTAAATCTGAAAGTGATGGTGAATAACCTGAAATGTATGTATTATACTTTATGAAAAGGTTCTTGGAAAAATTATAAGACATACTCAAGGTGGGACGGAATATGTACTTTTCCATCTTATTGCCTTCCTGATTATTGTACGTACGCATGGCACCAACGCCTACTGTATAAGTAAAATCTTTCATCTTTGACATAAACTCACCGTAAGCATAAGTCTCGGATGTATTCATGTCTACTTTGCTATTCTGGCTCCCTTCGTATGTATTTTTGGTATACATCTGACTATGCTTTAAACCAAAAGATAACTTATTGTTATTGAAAAGCCACTCGTATATACCCTCTCCTATTAATGTATATTTATCGCCCTGCGTAACAGAACTTATTTTATCTTCAACAGACTGATTTACAACAGAATAAGTTCTATCACTTTTACTATTTATATAAGTACTTACAAGGTCTACGTATATATGTTTGTTTTTTGCAATTTCGGTCTGATAATATAAATCAAGGGATGGTGAATTCTCTTTAGAATTCATAAAATCTGTAACATCCAAAGTGGCATTATCTCTATAGATCTTGCTTATCCGGTCGGTGGTTGAATTAGGTGTATCGTAGAATCGGTTTCTAAATGTGACACTAAACATGGATTTGCTGAATGTATAATTATAGCCTAATGAGAAATTAAGATAGTCGTACTTGATCTTTGTAGGTTCTCCTATTTCGTCATTATGAACTATATTGGGTTGCATCACAAATGTCTCATAATTCTCTCTTGTCCATTTCAAGTCGCGGCGTACCCAATCTACCACGGCTTTCAGTTCTGATCCTTTATTATGATAATTGGATGACAGCTCATAGTTTCCTATTCCATGCATTGACACGCCGTTAGCAAGATCTCCTGACACACTACCGCCATCAGTTTTATACTTGACTATAAAATCTATTACGGCAGGTACGTTGTTATAGCGCAGACCGGGCATGTCATGATATTCTACTCTGATAATATTTGTGGGTTGTATTGCCTTTACCTCCTGAATTGTAGCCTGAACATCATTGATACGCAATTGTACATCTTCACCATTTGATGTCTTTATCGTATTATCCATTGTATTGACGTTTATACCTGAGAGCTGTAAATGCTGTAATAAGGAAACACCATTGGTAGAAGATTTTGTTTGCAAAGTTGTAGGCAATATTATTTTACGATCTATCTTATTAATGGTTCTGTTGCCTGTTATCACAACATCTTTGAGGGTCTTGCCGAGCAACTGCATTTGTATGTTACCCAAATTTAGATCTTTGTCTGTATTTTCTATATGCAAATTGTAATCTTCATAACCGATATATGATATGGAAATTCTATATTTGTTTGGTACAATATTATCAAAAATAAAATTACCTCGGCTATCAGAAATTGCCCTTCGTGATATAATCGAATCTTGAGTAAAGAGGCTTACTGTTGCTCCTATTAGATAGGAATTATTCTCATCATATATACAACCCTTTATTATGATTTTTGCATTGCCTGAGACAGAGGATATAATAAAAAGAAACAAAAGAATATATTTATTTTTCATTTTGCTGTATTTCATTAACATAGTTATATGTACCTGTCCATCAAAGATGAACAAGTACATAAGAAGTTCTAATTAAGATTGTTTAGGCTCCGTGGAACATGTATTCGTTCTGCACATCCTGAGTAAGACGGGTGAATATCTCATTGATCAGGCCATCGGCTACGGCTATGGCTCTGTTGAGAATATCGTCTGAGAACTTCTGCAACATGTCTTTGGCTTTCATCGGTTGGTCTTTGTAGAGTTTAAGATACTTTGCTTCCATCTCTTTCTGTCTAAGATCGTTTTCAGACTCCAGACGCTGATAGGCTTCTTTTATTATAGGTGCATAAGTATTGTAATCCTTCATACCCAGAGTCATCAGCTTGCGGAATTTCCAATAGGCTGATTCGTTGTCGGCGTGGTTGTTGCCAATAAGGTAAGCATGAGGGAAACTCTTAACGCCTTGATATAATGGCAAGAATACTCCAAGATCGGCCATACCAAGAGCTACGTAGGTTATGCATCCTATCTCTTTAGGCAGTTGCGGGCGTACCTGCAGGATATGTGTCTGAGTAGTCCGGAAAATAGCAACAGGGCGATATGGTTCTTTACCATTTTTGTGCAGATAAGGGTCATGCTCTGTGCCATTATAGTGGAAACAGAACGCTGTACGCATATCCTCTAGGGTTATAGGTGACTGGGCTTTCGCAAATACAGGGAAGGTATTCTTGGTTACATCGTTATGTATTTTGGGTGAAAACATCTTCTGCAAGCCCCACACACGTGGATAATTGTAGGTGGTGTCTAACAGGGCATCACGTGAGTATGCTTCGTGGAAATCAAACTCTCCGTTGTTTGGGTCATAAAGACCTTTTTCCTGGGCAAAATCAATAAGGTCGGCACAAGCCAGAAAGTTCTTCTTATCGGTAGGATCATAATCGCGATAACGACTTTGATTTCCGGTGACGAAGTAAAAGTCTTTAGGCATACGACAGGCGAGCCATTTGTGACCGCAGGCATTCTCAAGATACCAGATTTCTTTATCGTCGATAAAACCAACGCCGAAACCTTCGGCCGAACCGTATTGCTCGATGAGCGAGCCAAGGCGTTCTACTCCTTCGCGGGCTGAATGTATGTAAGGGAGGATGATATTATAGAGGCAATTCTCGGCAAGGGCATTCTCTACGTAAGGATCAACCGCCAAGGCTTTGTCGCTGCTGAAGATCGTCTCTGTAGAACTCATTCCTACGCCGGCTGTATTAAATCCGGCACTACCCCATTCGCCCGGAAACTGGAAATCAGGCAGGGCTGTATAGCCAAGGGCTTCTGATGGTAAGGGGCAACGGAATTTGCTGTCTTTGGCAATAAATTCGGTAGGACCAAAAGAGGTATCCTCGTGTACTTCAAAGTTGATTGCCATCATGGCGTCAAAATCACTGGAACGGGCTAACATCATAGACCCGTCTGCTGTCATATCTTTTCCTACAATAATAGTTGTACATTCTGAAGGAAGTTTACTATTAAACTTTTTGTATTGTTTCATAATCAAATATGTTTATTACTTTAATTTCGGCTAAGATAAGTTTTTATTTCGGCGAGTCCAAATAAAAAAGATAAAAACTAACAAAATATCACAATAAAAGCTATTGTCTTAAGTAGACATCAGCAATAATGACAATGGATATATATAACCGATTTAGGATCTTTATAATGAGAAAGGTTATATATTAAAAAAAGATGGTGTACAATTAAATGACACCATCTTTAAATTTATATTATAGAGTGGAATTAGCCAGCGGAGCAGCTTGTGCGTATACTCTGGCTCCAAGTTCTTTGTCGAGCATAAAGATGCCAAAACCGTTATCTTTAATCATATTAAGATTATCGATTATTGTCTGGGCGTTCTCTTCTTCCTCTACTTGTTCGTCTACAAACCACTTTAACATGCTCTGTGTGGCATAGTCATTCTCTTCTGTAGAAAGTGCGAAAAGCTTGTTAATCATTGCCGTAATTTTCTGTTCATGCTCAAGTATTGACTCGAAAACATCTAACAGTGATTTCCATTCTGTCGGTACAGCCTTAATAGGTGAAAGGGTTACCTTACCATTGCGTTGTATTACATAGTTGAATAAAATCTTGGCATGATCTTGTTCTTCTTTGAACTGAACTTCATTCCATCTTGCCATACCTGTCTGACCCATCAAATGACAGTATGCTGCCATTGACAAATACAAATATGCTGACCACATCTCGGCATTAATCTGGGCGTTAATAGCCTCTTCAATTTTTTTACTTAGCATAATTCTAATCATTAGTTGGTTAAACAATATTGCAAATATAATCATTTATTTGTTATATGCAACAATTCTACAATAATTATTCACATTAAAAAAAAAGGAAATAATGTTGACATACATAATATTATAAAAAATTAATGAGTGTAAAATAGCACTTTATTCTGACAGATAGCACGCTTTTCACAAATAATAATTAAATTTGCAACTGCATTAAAAAAATATTTATGAAACTGAAAAAACACATTATCATCGTGGCGGCACTGCTGCAGACAGTTGGCATAGCGGCACAAGGCACGCTAACTGATTACAAAAGAGCGTATTCGCTTTCTGACAAATTCAAAAATGACAACGTTTACAATTCTCCGGCAGACTTGCAATGGAAGGATTCTACAGACATTATCACCTATTCTATTCATACAGCTGATGGAGAAAAGTTTATCGTTTTTGATGCGGCAAACGGCAAAAAGGATGTGTTCAAATCTAAAAATGAGATGAACAAATTCATAGGTGTCGTAGAGAAAAAACAAGAACATATATCAACTTTTGGACGTAAACATGAGCGCCACTGGATGGAAGTGGATGAAGAGAACGAATCTTATCCTATAGCTTCGCCGGACGGAAAGATGGATGCGTATATTGAGGGACAGAATGTGGTACTACATGAAGTGGGAAAACCATATACAGAAAAACGTATTCTAAGTACTGATGGCACTATTGGTAACTATTATTCGGCATTGATCACCTGGTCGCCTGATGGCAGATATATATTCACTTGCAAGCGTCGTCCGGTAGAGAAGCGGTATGTATATTATGTGGAGTCTTCGCCTGCTGATCAGTTACAGCCAATTCTACACAAACAGGAATATGCTAAGCCCGGCGATGAACTGCCATTCAAGGTTCCTTGCATATTTGATACGAAAACAGGTAACGAGTTTGTTGCTGACACAAAACTAATGAGTGAGCAGTTTGATCTTAACTCTTTCCAGTGGACACCTGACAGCAAAGAGGTTACTTTCGAATACAATCAACGGGGACATAAGGTTTATAGGGTTCTGGCTATGTCGGCTACGACAGGTATCGTACGTACTATCGTTGAAGAGACTGCTAAGACTTTTGTAAACTATAGTCGCCACTATCGTTATAACTTTGAAGATGGCAAGAAATTGATATGGATGAGCGAGCGTGACAACTGGAATCATTTATATCTTTACGACACACAGAAATCAAGAGTTTTACGCCAGATCACTAAAGGGGCATGGTGTGTAAGACAGGTGCTGAACGTGGATGAGAAAAACAATACGATATATTTCACGGCTAGTGGTGTAAACAAGAATGAGGACCCTTATCTTATACATTACTATAAAATAGGTATAGATGGCAAAAACATGATAGACCTTACTCCTGCTGAAGGTAATCATAATGCGCAACTGAGCAAGGATATGAAATATATAGTAGATAAGTACTCGACAGTAGAAAAAGCTCCTGTAACGGAATTGAGAAGTGCTGTGGATGGCAAGTTGATTAAGACTCTTGAGACTGCAGACATAAGCAAGTTGACTGCTAATGGATGGCGTGCTCCTGAGGTATTCAAGGCTAAGGGACGTGACGGCATCACTGATATGTGGGGGATTATTCAGAGGCCAACCAACTTTGACCCTAACAAGAAGTATCCTGTAATAGAGTATATATATGCCGGTCCGGGTGATGCGTATACGCCAAAGAGTTTTATTTCTTACAACTGGAACATGACATCACTCAGCGAACTGGGCTTTATTGTAGTTCAACTGGATGGTATGGGAACGAGCTGGAGAGGTAAGAAGTTTGAAGAAATATGCTATAAGAATCTGAAAGATGCGGGATTTGCTGATCGTGAACTTTGGATAAAGGCTGCTGCTAAGAAGTATCCTTATATGGATGCTGATAATGTTGGCATCTTCGGTGCTTCTGCAGGTGGACAGGAAAGTACGACAGCCGTGCTTCTGCATGGTGACTTCTATAAGGCTGCTTATTCTTCGTGTGGATGCCAAGACAACCGTATGGATAAGATATGGTGGAACGAACAATGGATGGGTTATCCTGTAGACAGTACTTACGCTGAATGCAGTAATGTGGTTAATGCTCCTAAACTGGAACGTCCGTTGATGCTTGTAGTCGGTGAGCTGGATGATAATGTAGACCCTTCATCAACATATCAGGTGGCCAATGCTCTGGAAAAAGCCGGTAAGGACTTTGAACTTGTGGTACTGCCTGGTGTACATCACACTATGGGTGAAAAATTCGGTGAGCACAAGCGTTACGACTTCTTCGTACGCAACTTGCTAAAGGTGAGACCACCATTATGGAATGAATTGAATAAATAAGGTTATTATCAAAACAGTATTTCAATACTGTTTTGATAATATATATAACAGATTTCACTTCAACAAAAAAGAGGGGATTTGAACTCTAATATGAGTATCAAATCCCCTCTTTAAATATTATGAGAAGGTTCTAGTTGTTGACAGAACCTCCAACGATATCAAGCAATTCATTGGTAATAGCCTGCTGACGACTCTTATTGTACTGCAAGTTGAGCTGACGTAAAATTTCATCAGCATTATCGGTTGCAGTCTGCATGGCAACCATTCGGGCAGCATGCTCAGATGCGTTGCTATCCAACAGAGCAGTGTAGACCATGAGATGAAGCATCTTAGGTATCAACTCGTTAAGAACAGTCTTCAAATCGGGCTCTACGATGAAGTCATCATTGAGTGGCACTGATTCTCCCGACTGGTATTCTTTTGATTTCTTTTTTCGGAGATATTCCTGGGCCTTAGCCGTAACAACATTAGAAGAAAGGTCACGGTCATTGTCGGCTGTGAAATCTTCGCTCAAGTCTATCGGAAGGAAAGTACGACGTGTAAGAACCTGTGAACCTGCACTCTTAAAGTGATGGTATATCATCTCTACACGGTCTAACTCACCCTTGTTAAACTTGTCCATTATGTCTTTGGCTATGTCTATGCACTGCGAAGAATTTGGCTTATCGGCCAATTCTAAGAAACTACCCCCTGATTTCAATCCGAGTTTCGCCACTTTTTCGGCAATACGACGACCGATAGGATATATCAGAATGTTATCGTTGCCGAGACTTTTATACTCTTCAATAGCTTGCTGCATCATCTTAATGACGTTGGTATTGAAACCACCGCAAAGACTGCTGTTGGATGCATAGACGATCAGAGCAACACGCTTTACTGGACGCTCCAGGCTGAATACAGTCTGTGCGTCTGCTTCGCTTGACAAGAATGATTTTAAGATCCGTTCAAGCAAGTCCTCGTAAGGCAACATGTTCTGAATCATCACTTGGGCATGATGCAGTTTGGATGACGCTACCATCTTCATCGCACTCGTAATCTTACGGGTACTGTTGACGGATGCTATTCGAGTTTTTATCTCTTTTAGTGACGGCATAAGCTATTACTTTTTATATTGTCCGGCTATGTCGGCCATTGTAGATTCGATGACTTTGGTAACATCATCGTTTATTTGACCTGAACCTAATGTTTCGATTGCATCCTGATGGGTGCTGCGCAACTTGTCAAGGAATGAATCCTGACACTCACGAACATTATCTACAGGAACATCTCGCATCAGTCCATGGGTACCGCAATATATGATGGCTATCTGCTCGCCTACTGGCATAGGACTGTATTGTGGCTGTATAAGTAACTGGTTGTTCTTACGACCACGGTCCAATGTCATGGCTGTGACGGCATCCATATCACTAGAGAACTTAGAGAAGGCCTCTAACTCACGATACTGCGCCATATCTATCTTCAATGTTCCGGCTACTTTCTTCATACTCTTAACCTGTGCAGAACCACCTACACGGCTTACAGAGATACCGACATTAATAGCTGGACGGAAACCTTGGTTGAATAGGTCGGTTTCTAGATATATCTGACCATCAGTAATTGAAATTACGTTTGTTGGGATATATGCGGAAACGTCTCCTGCCTGAGTTTCAATAATAGGAAGGGCTGTAAGTGAACCACCACCTTTTACATGTCCTTTAAGACACTCAGGTAAGTCGTTCATCTGCTCAGCAATTTCCTGCTGGTCGTTAACACGAGCTGCACGCTCAAGCAGACGGCTATGGAGATAGAACACATCACCCGGATATGCTTCACGACCTGATGGACGGCGAAGGATTAAAGAGACCTCACGATATGCAACAGCCTGTTTTGACAGGTCATCGTATACTACGAGAGCTGAATATCCACGATCACGGAAATATTCTCCAATTGCTGCACCTGCAAAAGGTGCGTAATATTGCATAGCTGCCGGATCAGCGGCTGTTGCTGCTACGATTATTGTATATGGCATTGCTCCATGCTCCTTGAGCGTAGAGACAAGGGCTGCTACGGTAGATGCTTTCTGACCGATAGCTACATATATACAATATACAGGTTTGCCTGCTTCGTAGAAACTCTTCTGATTTATGATTGTATCAACAGCGATGGCTGTCTTACCTGTCTGACGGTCACCGATGATAAGTTCACGCTGACCACGACCGATAGGAATCATTGAGTCGACAGCTTTCAGACCTGTCTGTAGAGGCTCTTTTACTGGTTGACGGTAGATAACTCCAGGGGCCTTACGATCAAGCGGCATTTCGAATGATTCGGAGAGATCTATGTCTCCCTTGCCGTCAATCGGTTCACCAAGAGTATTGATGACACGTCCTAGCATGTTGTCGTTTACACGGATTGAAGCAATTCGCTTCGTTCTCTTAACGACCATTCCTTCTTTGATGCCTGATGTAGAACCCAAAAGAATACAACCGACATTGTCTTCTTCCAAGTTCATCACTATTGCCATGGTACCATTTTCAAACTCAAGCAGTTCGTTGGCCTCAGCATTGCGCAAGCCGTAGATGCGGGCTACACCGTCGCTCACCTGGAGCACAGTACCTACCTCATCAAACTTCTCACCGCTACTGATACCCTGGAGCTGTTTAAGCAGAACTTCGGATACTTCGCTTGGTTTTATTTTATCTGACATTTATTCTTTTATTAATAAATTACCTTTCATAACTGATAATCCTCAAAGGGATTATTTCTTAAGCTGTGTCAGCACTGTGCGCAACTGATTCTGTACACTTGCATCCAGTCTGTATGTGTCGTATTCAAGAATGAACCCGCCTATAATATCGTGGTCCACTTCTGACTCGAACTCCACAGTTCCATTAGTTTTACTCTCTACCATCTGTTTCATCTTCTGCTCTGTGGCTGGAGATACAACAGCAGCGGTAGTAAGTTTCCCGCGGATGATATTCTTCTGTTGTCTGTATAGAGTGATATACGAATTAGCCATGAATTGCAGGGTGTTTTCCCTATCCTCGTCCAGTACCAGTCTGATAAAACTGGTTGTAAGATTTGATATATCTCCGCCACATGCAGTAATGAGGATATCATGTTTCTTATCCTTGGCAAGCATCGGGTTATCTATCATAAACCTCAGTTCGGGCACACTGATATAACTCTTTGCAAGAGTCTGCATCTCATGATACACCGTATCCTCAAGTTTAGCTTCGCAACTACTTTTTAGCAGTGCTCGCGCGTATCTTACCGATATTACTCCTAAATCCATAACTTATTTATTTATTATCGTCTACAGAGACTTCATCCAGCAGCCGGTCTATCATATCCATCTGCTTTTCGTCTGAGTCTAACTTCTTACGAAGTATCTTCTCAGCAATCTGAACGCTGAGTTCAGCTACTTGGGCACGGATCTCGCGTATGGCGTTCTGTTTCTCGCTATCAATCTCAGCCTTGGCTTCTGATATCAAACGGGTTCCTTCGTCTTTAGCTTTGTCTTGCGCCTTAAGTACAATGGCATCGCGAGTGTCGGCAGCTTCTTTTAATATCTGCGCCTGTTTCTCGCGTGCTTCTTGCAGCATGGATTCACTTTCAATACGGATATTGGCTAGTTTCTCGTTGGCTTCGTGAGCTTTTTGAAGGCTATCATCTATGTATGCCTTGCGGTCGTTTACCATCTTTACGATGACGGGGAAACCCCACTTCCACAAGATTGCAAGTACAATGATGAACACAAGGGCCATCCAGAACAGCAAACCAGTATCAGGAATTAATAATGACATAAGCTGTGATAAAAATTATGCAAACAGTGCTAGCAATGCTATAATGACAGCGAAGAATGCAACACCCTCAACAAGAGCAGCTGCGATAATCATACTTGAACGTAGATCACCCATCTTCTCTGGCTGGCGTGCCATAGCATCCATAGCCTGACCACCAATACGTCCAATACCAATACCTGCACCAATGGCAGCTAAACCTGCGCCTACAGCGGCACCAAACTTTGCGATAGCAACATCTGCTAATAATAATGATAACATAGTTTTGAAATTTTTTAGTTATTATTTTTTTGCTTATTATTCTAAATATTTGTGCTAGAGCTATTTAACCATTTTAGCTTCAGCCTCACCTTTAACATGGGCGAGCGAGATGAATACTGCACTAAGCATTGTAAATACTAATGCTTGAATGAAGCATACCAGAATTTCGAGAAGCATCATGAAAATGCTCATCGCTACACTGACTACAGTCATTGATGAACCTGCTACTGCGTTGACTCCAAACATAATGAAGATTATGCATGTAAGTGATATCGCAATGGCATGTCCAGCCATCATGTTGGCAAAAAGTCGAATCATAAGTGCCAACGGTTTTGTGAAGATACTGAAGAATTCAATGAATGGCATTAATGGTACCGGTACCTTAAGCCACATAGGAACTTCCGGCCAGAAAATATCTTTCCAATATGCTTTCGTGCCTGTAACATTTGTTATCACAAATGTACAAATGGCTAAGAAAAACGTACAGGCTATATTTCCCGTAAGGTTACCTCCTCCCGGTGGAAAAGGCATAACTCCCATGATATTGGCTATGAAGATAAAGAAGAAACACGTAAGTAAATAAGGTGCATATTTGTCTGCTTCCTTACCAAGAGATGCTTTCACTACATCATTATAGATGTACATGATAAACATGCTCATAAAGCCGGTGAATCCTTTTGGTGCGGAATCATCAACTTTGTGTTTCTTGCACCAACGTGCAGGTACTAACACACATATCAATAACAGGATTGCGTCTATGAACAATACGGTTACTGTCTTTGTTATAGACAGGTCGAGAGGACGTACCTCTGCACCGTTGACAGTCTCGCAAATCTTGTTTTCATGGTCTTTACTGCCAGATATGTAAAGTCCATAAGGACCGGGGCGGTTGCCTTTAGCGTCTTTCTCTTCAGAAAAGGCGCTACTGCAAAACACATGCCAGCCTGTGGTACTCTTCACTATGACAGGGAGACTGATGATGACTGGTGTCTTACCTATATTGGTGATGTGCCATTCATAAGAATCCTTGATATGACCCCACAAAGTGCCTTGAAAATCGATACCTTTCTTTGCTGGTTCTGAACCTGAAGCATAAGAAGGTGCTACGACTAGCGCCAACATCAATATCAAGAGCAATTGTTTTAATCTTGTCATATTATTTTTCTATTTTATTGTGTTTCTCTACTTTTGAGAAGTATAATACATCAAAGATGAGTGTTGTGAGATAAAACACGATGAACATTATTATAAAATTGCGGATGTCTGCATGGACGCGGACTACCAGACAATATATAACAATCACCATTACAGCTGTAAGCATACGCAATGCCGATGCTGCCATATAGAACTTGGTTAAATTCATTGGTGATGACTTTGCTACTGCCTTCCAACTGTATCCGTATATATACAGGACCAATATTGAATAGACTGTAGATATAGCCAGTTCGGGTGCCATAAGCGGGCGATCAGTGATGCCTGACAAATACGTTAGGCAACCCATACAGCACAATGCTAATGCTATGACAAGCCATAGACTACGCTGGATGTACCGCTTTGTTATCTCTTTTACCTTATTTTCATTCATGCTGCTATACTTCTACACAGATGCGAACCTCATTTTTTTGTACTTCAACAAAACCTGCGGCAATGGCCAACTGTTTCTTTCCTTCTTTGTTGGTATACTCTATTACACCTTTTTGTAAAGATGAAATAATTGGAGCATGATCTGTAAGTATCTCGAATGAACCTAAGGTTCCGGGAACTTGCACACTCTCTACTTCGCCTGTATACATAACCTTTTCGGGAGAAACTATATTTAATTTTAAGCTCATATCCGTACAGTTTATTTTTATGCTTTTGCTGCCTCAAGCAACTTTTTGCCTTTAGCTATAGCGTCTTCAATAGTACCAACATTCAAGAATGCCTGCTCTGGAAGGTCATCTACCTCTCCGTCAAGGATCATCTTGAAACCTTTTATACACTCTTCGATAGGTACCATTACACCTTTTATGCCTGTAAACTGCTCGGCTACAGTGAAAGGTTGAGAGAGAAAACGCTGTACACGGCGTGCACGGTTCACAGTTATTTTATCTTCATCGCTCAACTCATCCATACCTAGGATGGCAATAATATCCTGCAATTCCTTATAACGTTGTAGTATCTCTTTGACACGTTGAGCTGTTTCGTAATGGTCTTTTCCTACAATAAGCGGGTCTAGAATACGAGATGTAGAACCTAATGGATCTACAGCAGGATAGATACCTAATTCGGTAATCTTACGACTTAACTCTGTAGTGGCATCAAGGTGCGTAAATGTTGTAGCTGGAGCAGGGTCTGTCAAGTCATCAGCAGGCACATATACAGCCTGTACTGAGGTAATAGAACCTTTCTTTGTAGAAGTAATACGCTCCTGCATTGTACCCATCTCACTAGCCAATGTAGGCTGATAACCTACAGCTGAAGGCATACGGCCTAACAGTGCAGATACTTCTGAACCAGCCTGTGTGAAACGGAAAATGTTATCAATAAAGAACATTATATCTGACGCTTCACCGTTTTTACCTCCGTGATCACGGAACTCTTCTGCTACAGTAAGTCCTGAAAGGGCTACTGATGCGCGGGCGCCCGGTGGCTCATTCATCTGACCATATACAAGAGTAGCCTGACTTTTCTGCAATTCTTCAGGATCAACGAGAGATAAATCCCATTTACCTTCTTCCATTGCTTTTTTGAACTTATCGCCATAACGTACGACTCCTGAATCTATCATATCGCGGATAAGGTCGTTACCTTCACGGGTACGCTCTCCTACTCCTGCAAATACTGAATATCCATTATGACCTTTGGCTATATTATTGATAAGTTCCATAATAAGAACTGTCTTTCCTACTCCGGCACCTCCAAAAAGTCCAATCTTACCACCTTTCATATATGGCTCAAGAAGATCAATAACTTTAATACCTGTAGCAAGCATCTCTTTATGCGTGGAAAGGTCTTCAAACTTAGGCGGTTCGCGATGGATCGGATAGGCTCCCTTCATATCGAGTGGTTCCATACCATCAATCGGTTTCCCGATGACATTCATCATACGACCTTTTATTTGTTCACCTGCCGGCATGACAATAGGACTACCTGTAGGAATAGCATCCAAGCCGCGCTGCAGACCGTCTGTATTATCCATAGCTACTGTACGTACAGTATCTTCACCGATGTGCTGTTGTACCTCTACAATGAGATCTCGGCCGTCGGGACGGACAATCTTCAAGGCTTCATGAATTTTCGGCAACACTTTCTCAGGATCCAGTCCCTTTGTATCGAAGTAAACATCGATAACAGGACCGATAATCTGTGAAATGTGTCCAATAATTTGTGACATAAGCGTTATTATATTAATACGTTAAAATTCTATAGGAAACAAAAGTACCAAATATTCTGAGACTGGCAAAATAATATGCGTTTGCTGTTCGCAAATATACCAATAATGCAGAACTATCGGTTTTTTTATATACTCAGTTCGTCTAATACTTTAATAAGACTCTTATCAAATGGTTTATCTGATCGGATAGCCTCGCTAAAAGGTACATAAACGACTTCATTATTACGAAGACCAACCATAACATTACGCTGACCTTGCATAATTGCCTCAATAGCTCCTACGCCGGTACGACTTGCCAATATACGGTCGTGTGCCGAAGGGCGACCACCACGCTGCAGGTGACCAAGGATTGAAACTCGAACATCATAGTCGGGAAACTCTTTGCGTACACGGTCTGCATAATATAAAGCACCACATTTAGGACTTTCTGATACAATGACGATACAGCTTCGTTTACTCTTGCGAATACCACGCTCCATAAAGCGCGCCAACTGGTCAACATCTGTAGAGTCTTCTGGAATAATTGCGGCTTCAGCACCACTTGCGATAGCACTGTTCTGAGCCAAAAAGCCTGCGTCACGCCCCATAACCTCTACGAAAAATATTCGTTCGTGGCTCTGGGCTGTGTCTCTAATACGGTCTACGCATTCTACTATTGTATTCATGGTAGTATCATAGCCTATTGTGGAATCAGTTCCATACAAGTCGTTATCTATAGTTCCAGCCAGACCGATACAGCAAACATCATACATTTCAGCAAAATCTCGGGCACCGGTTAAAGAACCGTTTCCACCGATTACAACAAGAGCGTCTATACCTTCTTTAACAAGATTGTCATAAGCTTTTTGTTTACCTTCATCTGTCATAAAATCCATACTGCGAGCTGTCTTTAGGATTGTACCGCCTGACATGATGATACCACTAACATTCTCTGTAGTAAACGGATGGATATCGTCATTAATAAGGCCATCATAACCCCTGTATATGCCTTTAATGTCAAATCCATTACAAATACCTGCACGGGTTACGGCACGTATAGCAGCATTCATTCCTGGAGCATCTCCTCCTGAAGTCAACACTCCAATTGTTTTAATTTTTGCCATAATAGAATTCTCCTTTTACCTATATTATTATATATTTATTTGCAAATAAAGTACTCCTAATCCTAGTAACCAGCCTATCAAGACTTTAACTCCAAAATTACGGATATACCATCCCACATGTACTTTTTCCATTTTTATTAATGCCAGTCCGCTGAGTGAACCTATTGACATTATGCTACCACCGACAGCTGTACAATATGATATAATTTTCCAATATGCGCCATTTTGCACAAATGACATCATATAGTCTGAATCAACCCAATGATTAAGTGTGCTTGCATCCAATATCGGATATAATGAGAACAAGCTCATCGCTGATGCAAAATTATCCAATACGGTGCTCATAATTCCTGATATTATACCTAATATCCATATATTGTGTATATTATAATCACACCATTCTGAACACCATTTGATTGCACCGGTTTCCTGAACGACTCCAATAGCAAGCATTATACCCATAACAAAAAGCATCATCTGAATTACGCCATATTGTAAAACGCGTGGTATACGACGCTGAATTCTCTGGTCTGCATTAATAAGTTTGCGATTCACTACCTCATTTACTACCCATAGCAATGACAGTACGCAAAGGGCACCAAGAAAAGGACTGAGCTTCGTTATGTTATGAAATGTAGGTATAAACCACAATCCACCTATACCAACGATAAACATAAGAAGGCGCTGCCATCCGTTAAGATTAGTATCATCACCACGATACGGCATTGCGGCCATTTCGATATCAACCGTATCAGGCAGATTACGGCTAAGCAAATATGTAGGTACTATCCAAGCAATGATACAGGGTAAGGCCAACGACGCTGAATAATTAGAAGCTGTAACAGCTCCTGTATTCCACAATACAAGCCCGGTGGTATCACCTATCACAGTAAGAGCGCCACCGCAGTTGGCAGCCAATACAATAGCGCATCCATAGAGGATACGCTGACGTCTACTGTGTAGCATATCATGCATGATTACCAGCATCATTGTCGTTGTTGTAAGATTATCTAGGTTTGCTGAGATTATGAATGTAATAATCGACATTTTCCATAATAGTTTACGACTATGATGAGTCCTAATAAATTGAGAAAGGAAGTCGAAGCATCCATTGTTATTAAGTATCTCTACAATGGTCATCGTTGCAAGGAGAAACAAAACAATCTCTGAGGCCTTACCTACATACTTCAAAAAAATATTTTGTGCTATATATTGCTTGACGGAAACACTTGTTGGTACTGCTCCTGCAAGGAAATCGGAATATTCTTTGGGGTGTTGACTCATTACAAAGTCATTGCCATAACAGATGTATAGCACCCAACCAACAGTACACATGAGCATTGCCACAGCGGCTTTGTTCACATTGGTTATCTTCTCTGTTGCTATGAGAATATAGCCTATCAGTAATATGGCGACAATAATCAGTGTCATAAATCAATATTTAACAGCTACAAAGTTACTAAATATTATCAAACGACAAAGAAATGCGACATTTTTTTATATCGGTTTAACGGGTTTTTAATAGATTGACACTTAATTGACCTTTTTATTTTTAAAATTGTACAATTGGTTTTGTATACAAAAACAATGAGTTTCTTAATATATCTCTAATGATTTTACAGCGAGTTGAACTTATGTTTCAATTTAGTCCACAACTTTGTCTTACGATGTAATATTCGTAATGAAATAACAGAACTGATAATGAATAGTAAAGTACCTAAAATAGAATAGTAGACCGGATTCGCTATATAAGTGACTGCATATGCAAGAAGGCCTATCGTTATCTGCATAAGTGCATATAAGACAACGGATTCGGTCATTTTATATTTATATTTATAGCGAGCAAAAGCAATGAGCATAACAAATTCAATAAAACCGGAAATGGTCAATGCGAAACCTGCACCTGTAAGTCTAAAAAGACTAAATCCCAATATTACAAGAATAACAACAACTATATCATACACAGACTCTAAAAATAAGTATGTTTTTGAATCACCTTTTGCCAATGGCAGATATTCTATAGGTAATTTTATTGCACGGAAATACATTGCTATTATCACTATTTGTATCATTCCCATAACAGGAAGAAACTTGCCGCTATAAAGCAATGGCAGTATAACCGGCAAGGCTATCATAAAAAAGACCAGCATAGGCGAAATGATAAGCAATGACACTTCGATCTGACGATTGACAACTAGATTCTGCTGCTTCATGTCATTACCTATAGCAGACAATCGTGGAAAATAATCAGTCTCCATAGCTGAGAATACCATACCGGCATATGTCATTGTTATCATATGACCTGCATTATAAAGGCCAACCATGGTTAATGAAGATGTTTGATTGATAAATGATCTTATCACGAGATCTGTTCCACTACCTAAGATGCCAACTATAACAAAGGCAAAGCCTAATTTTAGCATGCCATTATCATTATATATGATTTTCTTTGAAAAATTTATTTTGACATGATATAACTTATACGAATACATTATTGTTACTAACATTGACGCAAAAGACATCAATAAGAGTGAAGGTACAATGCCTTTTTGACCATAGTAATAATATAATGGTACAGAAATAATCAATGCTAATATTACTGTTATGACCTGTACTTTGGCCAACTTAGAAAGTTGTCTGACACCTTTCAATATAGCAATTTCTCCCCCTGTAACAGTCATCATTGCAATGATTGGCGACAATATTACAAAATGCAATGTATGATTTCCGCTAGAGAAAACAACTTTACTGAGCACCGGACTCAAAACTATACACAAAAGCATACCGGCAACGGCTACTAATATAGAGAATGTCCTGACTTTAGATATAGTATCTTTAAGATAATCTAAATCACCTTCTTCATAAGCAGATGAAATATTTCTGACAGCACTCATCGGTATACCGCAATTAGTAGAATCCGACAGAAATTTAATTGTCGAATTAAAAAGTGCTATTAATCCCATACCTTCAGGTCCAAGCATAAGGGCCACCAATTTGTTTCTGACTAATCCTATGAGAATATTAAGTCCTTCTATTCCACCAAAAGCACTTGTATATTTTAGTATATGATTGTATGAGCTACCAGTATCTTTCATTTGTGATTATAACGCATAAATTCATATTATATTACTTTTATCTAAATAAACGATTTCATATTTCATATTTTCAATTAAATAACATATCTTTGCAATATGAATTTGAGTATTATCATACCGGTCTATAACGTTGAAAGAACCATTCGTCGATGCCTTGACAGTGTACTTGCTGATACCTACAGCGACTATCAAATTATAATAGTAGACGATGGCTCTAATGACTCATGCCATTATATATGCGATGAATATGCTCAAAAAGATACACGAATTGATGTTATTCACAAAAAAAACGGAGGGTTGGGTAATGCAAGGAATACAGGTATCAATAAAGCCCAAGGCGAATATATTACATTCATAGATAGTGATGACACTATAGCAAAAGGCACAATTACATCTCTTATGGAAATTCTCAATAGACATAAAGAATATGATATATTGGAATATCCTATTTATGAACATTTTGGTGTTAAGTCAAGGCAGAAATTAAGAAGTTTCTCTGATTCAGAATATAGTAACACTAAAGATTATTGGTTCAAAACAAAAGCTTACCTTCATACATATGCATGCAATAAGATTTATAAAAAGTCGCTCTTCGATGGTTGTTTATACAAAGAGCAAAACTGCTTTGAGGATTGTATAATACTACCTGATTTACTGAAAAGATGCGACGTTATTGCCACAACAAGTTTAGGCCTGTACTACTATTATGTCAACAAAGAAGGTATAACAGAATTGTCTGGAGCAAAAGAATTAACAGATTTGCTTAATGCGCATCTATCACTTATAAATACGCCTCTTTCGTCAATTGCTTCTGCTGATTATTATTTACGTTTGCTTAATATTCAAATGGATATTTATGAGTTAGCTGGCGGTTTGCCTATCATACCACCTTATACTGGTAGTACTTGGAATGCATCGCCAAAAGTATTATTGTCTAAAATAATAGGAATTAAAAGTCTATGTCAATTAAACAAGTTTATCCACAAGACGATATTTCGTCACAGCCGTTAGTAAGTTTTATAGTTACGACTTATAATCTACCTGTAGAATACCTACTAGAATGTATAAGAAGTATTATTACACTATCATTAAGGCCGCAAGATAGAGAAATAATAGTCATTGATGATGGAAGTGATGTTTCGCCTATAAATGATATTCTGGATATCAGAAATGATATAATATATGTCAGACAAAAAAATCAAGGGCTGAGCGCAGCAAGAAATATAGGGATACGCATAGCTACCGGATCATATATACAATTTATTGACAGTGATGATACTCTAATACGCACTCCTTATGAACATTGTCTTGATATCGTAAGATACCACAAGCCTGATATTGTTTTATTTAACTGTACAGAAAAGCCAAAAGCAGAAACGCCGATGAATTTCGAAGGACCGGTATCAGGAACTGAATATATGCATAATAATAATTTAAGAGCATCTGCGTGTGGCTATATATTCAACAAAAATATTTTATTAAATCTCCATTTCACTATTGGTATTTTACACGAAGATGAAGAATTTACTCCTCAATTAATGTTACGAGCGGAGCATGTTTTTGAGACCAATGCTGATGCATACCACTATAGACAACGTGAGCATTCTATTACTCACGACAGAAATATCAGGCATAAAATAAGGCGAATAAATGATATAGAGCATATACTATATCATTTACAGGAAGTATCTTTTACATTACCTGCAATTGACAGAATAGCGCTTGAAAGACGCATTGCACAACTTACGATGGATTATTTATATAACATCATTGATTTGACTCACAGTAGTAATAAACTCAATAAATCTATTGAGCGACTTACAAAACATGGATTGTTTCCTCTGCCTGACAAAAAGTACACAAAAAAATATACCGTATTTAGAAGAATGATTCAAAGTAATATCGGAAAGAAATTGTTGATTCTTAGTATTTGCAAGTTCAAATAACATGAAAATATTATTAATAGGTGAATGCAGTAATGTTCATTGGACCTTGGCAGAAGGTTTACGGAAACTTGGGCACAAAGTGACTGTTCTATCTGACGGGAACGGATGGAGAAATTACCATCGCGACATTTCTCTTACTCGTAAATATTTCAAATTAGGTGGCATTATATATATTATAAGGTTGTACGTGATTATGATTCGCCTAAGAGGGTATGATGTTGTTCAGATTAAGAATCCTATTTTCATAGATATAAAAGCGAAGCGAATTTTTAAAGTTTACAACTATTTGAGAAAACACAACAAGAAGGTCTTTTTAGGCGGATATGGTAACGATTGGTATTGGGTTTATACTTGCTGTAACGAAAAGCCTCTGCGATACAGCGATTTCAACATAGAAGGATTGTTACGTACAAATATAGATGCTTTAATACAAAGAAAAGAATGGATAGGTACAGATAAGGAAGCACTAAACAGGTACATAGCAAAAGATTGTGATGGCATTATAACTTGCCTTTATGAGTATTGGTGCTGTTATAAGTTGCATATTCCGAACAAGACAC
Source organism: Xylanibacter oryzae DSM 17970 (assembly GCF_000585355.1). NCBI lineage: Bacteria > Pseudomonadati > Bacteroidota > Bacteroidia > Bacteroidales > Prevotellaceae > Xylanibacter > Xylanibacter oryzae. The sequence goes on from NZ_KK073873.1 coordinate 1,350,131, forward strand.
ATTTTATACCTTTACCTATAAAAATGAATGAATACGCAAAAGATAAGAATACATTGCGTAATAACAGTAAAATTAAGTTTTTCATAGGAATTGACAAGGATCGTAATGAATATAAAGGCACGGATATTATGTTAAGCGCTTTAAAAAGCATAAAAATGAAATATTCTGAAAAGATAGATATTGTCAAAGCTGTATCTATTCCTTTTACTGAATATGAAAGGTTAATGAATGGATGTGATATTATTCTAGATCAACTATATAGTTACACACCTTCAATGAATGCCCTACTTGCAATGAGTAAGGGTCTTGTTGTAGTTGGTGGTGGAGAAGCTGAAAACTATGAAATAATTAGTGAAACAGAATTAAGACCTATAATAAATGTTCTACCTAATTATAATAGTGTTTATAATGAACTCGAAAAACTTGTTCTGCATCCTGAACGCATTCCTAAATTAAAAAGACAAAGTATAGAATATATACGCAAGCATCACGACTATATAAAAGTAGCCCGACAATATGAAAAATTATATCTTAATACATTAAATGAATAATGGCACTAAAAAAAAGATATAGATGTGAACAATGCGGATACGAAATAGACACATACGAAGGCCGTGGATTGTTCGGACAACATATATCAGCAATGTATTGTCCTGACTGCCATACAATACAGAATATTGTTGTAGGAGGGGTAATTGGAGACATAGCACCATCATTCAGTTCTGAAGTTAACAGACTATGCCTAAGATGTGGTAGCGATAAAATAACGAAATGGGATTATCACACCTGCCCAAAATGTAAAGGCGAGATGAAAGAAACGAATGATAATGAGTTCTGGACATAGAAAAAGGAGAACTGTAAACAGTTCTCCTTTTAATTTTTTTGCTTATAAAACTTATTCAGCCTTAGGAGCCTCTTCTGTAGGTGCAGTTTCTTCAACTGGAGCCTCTACAGGGGCATTCTCAGCAGCCTTTGCAGCTTCTGCTTCTGCTTTTTCAGCAGCCTCAGCAGCTTTCTTATCAGCTACTTTCTTAGCAATTTCTTCATTTACTTTTTTCTCTGCTTCGAGTTTCTTTTCGTAAGCATCTTTCTTTGCCTGAGCTGTCTTATCAGCAACAGCTGCAAATCCTTTTTCTTTGTTCTCTTTCCAAGCGTCAAATTTAGACTGTGCTGCAGCTTCGTCGAAAGCACCTTTCTTTACTCCACCTTTAAGGTGTTTCATCATGTATACGCCTTCGTCTTTAAGAATGTTACGAACAGTGTCTGTAGGCTGTGCGCCAACTTCTACCCAGTAAAGAGCACGATTGAAATCCAAATCTACTGTGGCTGGATTGGTGTTAGGATTGAAAGTTCCAATCTTTTCAGTAAATTTACCATCACGTGGTGCATTAACGTCAGCGATAACAATTCTGTAGAAAGCATAGCCTTTACGACCGCCGCGCTGTAATCTGATTTTTGTTGCCATTTAATTTTTTGTTTAATTAGGTTTGAATTATGCTATCAACTCGTAATAGCGGGTGCAAAGATAAAACTTTTCCACCAAACCTGCAAACTTTTCCTGTTATTTTTTAACAAGAGTAACTCCAGCTTCCATTCCTTTTACGCTACTCATAAGAGATACAATAGTCTTAGCATTGGCATTACCTGAAGCATTAGCTACTGTCTTAAACAATGTTAAAAGTTTTGTGGCATCTGTTACCATCTGAAGTTTTCCTGAATTTATCTGTGTAGTGATAACGATTGTTTCTAGTCCTGCATATGTCAATTGCAATTTTGAATTAATGACTTTCCAAGTACCAGTCAATGTCTTTCCTTTTATTTTTTCAGTAAAACTGCCGTTCTTTGCAAACGCGATTGACATAGAGCCCTTTTTAACTCCGTAATTATTAAGTTGTGCCTGTAATTTACTTTCTATTTGTTGTGCTGCAATTTTACTAGCGGCCTGGGTCAGCATGTTATTAGAAGTAAATACTATTGCAGGTTCTGAATAGATCCAAGTTCCAATTATTTTGTCTGATGTCGCTTGTTTGTTACTAGAAAATATGGTAGTCAATGATGAAGCCATATTTGCATTACTACTTGAAGTAGAATTCATAATGCTACCTAAATCTATCTGTGCACTTACACCTGCACTGACCATTAACATAAGGCTCAAAACTGCGCCTTTAATAAACATTTTTTTCATCTTATTGTTTTTGTATAAATATCGCGCAAAATTAATCTTTTGTTACCAACGACCCAAATAAAATTTATAAAATATCTATATTATTTTTTATTTTTATTACTTTTGCGAATTATAAGTCATAATATCGTGGAAAATATAACAAAAGAAGAGCTTTCTATACTTATACCTACATACAATTTTGTATGCAAGAGACTTGTTGAATGTATTAAAAGACAAGCAGACCTTATAAAAGAGTCTTTTCCTGATTCTTTTAGATATGAAATAATAATTGCAGAAGATGGTTCTTTTGATATGGATACAATTAAAGAAAATAAAGCAATAGAAAGCCTTGAAAATTGCAAACATATTATTTATACGGTAAATGAAGGAAGAGCTGTTATCCGGAATAAACTTGCACGTCTGTCCAAATTTAGATGGTTGCTCTTTATTGATAGTGATATGACTGTAGATAATGAATCCTTTTTATTATATTATTTAAAGACTTCTTTTGATACGGTTATTGACGGAGGTGTTAAAATAAAAGGGGATAAGCACTTTCTTAGAAATAATCTGCGTTTCATTTATGAAAAATCAGCTGAGCATTATCATACAGCACAAATGAGAAGGAAAACCCCATATTGTCATTTTCACACTGCTAATTTTATGATACTGCGTGAGGTAATGCTAAAATTTCCTTTCGACGAACGGTTTAAAAATTATGGATATGAAGATATATTATTAGGGAAGACCCTGAATGAAAACAGCCTTAAGATTTCTCACATAGAGAACCCTGTAAGTTTTGAAGTATTCGAAAGTAACGAGCGTTTTGTTCAAAAAACAGAAGAAGGATTAAACACATTATATTATTTCAGGAATGAACTATCTGGATATTCTAAATTATTGGATATTGCAAACAAAATCGAAAAGACAGGTTTTAAAAAAATTATAGTCTTCGTACATAAGATATTAAGAACTACAGAACGAAAGAACATAGCAGGGAACAAACCATCATTATTAATTTTCAAATTGTATAAAATAGGATTCTATTTATCTATTAATTAACTAAAATAATTAAAACAATGAAACGTTTTGCTTTTAAGATGTACCTAAAATCTGGTTGCGAAAAAGAGTACGCCAAAAGACATGCCGCAATTTGGCCTGAACTTAAACAGATGATTAAAAATTCGGGGGTGAGTGATTACAGTATTTTCTGGGATAAGGACACCAATTTACTTTTTGCAATTCAGAAATGTAGCAATGACTCTAATAGTCAGGACACAAGTAACGTAGATCCTATTACTCAAAAATGGTGGGATATGATGTCTGATATCATGGAAACAAATACAGACAACTCACCTATAAGCGTTCCTCTAATAGAACTGTTTCATATGGATTAAACAATAAAAGCCCGCAAAAAGATGCGAGCTTTTATTATTTAAGTTTATCGGCTTCCAAAATTATCATACGAACTTTATAATATACACAATCTCAACAAGTAAAGAATCTATACCTGCGCCACAGCCTACACAGTCACAGGAGTTCAATTTATTCTTGTTTTACCGGCCTAATATACCCTAACCTTTGCTTAACTTGGTCATAATACAATCTTAACTTAGTCACATCACCATGTTATAATATTAAAATCTTTTTATCCGACTCCTAGCAAAATTACACAAAAATTAGCAAATATAAAAGAAAAAATGTATGCAAAGTGCCTATAAGAAAATAAAATGTTGTAATTTTGTTGCAATTTTCATTGAATATCAAAATTAAACATATCATTAATGGCTTGATATGGACTGTTATTGGCCTATATCTATTGCTACTTGTGCTCTCCCATATTCCGGCAGTGCAAAGGTTCATAGGCTCAAAAGTTTCGATAGCATTATCTGAAAAGTTAGGCACAAAAGTTAATATTGGTCGCATAGATTTGGGATTTTTAAATCGAATAATTATTGATGATATGACCATACAGGACCAGCAGAATAAAAAAATGATATCTGCTGCCAGACTATCTGCCAAATTTAATTTAGTTTCTCTATCACAAGGCAATATTTCTATTTCTTCAATTCAATTATTTGGATTTAACGGCGTATTTTACAAAAAAAATGCTGCCTCAAATGCAAACTATCAGTTTGTGCTTGATTCACTAGCATCTAAGGATAAAACAAAAAGCAAACCTCTAAATTTAAAAATCAATTCTATCATAATAAGGCACGGTGCTGTGAGATACGATCGATATGATATCCCTGAATTGAACAACAAATTTTCGCTAGCACATATTAATACGTCAGGTATTAGCGCCAACATAAGATTAAGGGCTTTTACAGAAGACTCTCTTAACTTAAATATTAAGAAACTCACGTTCAGAGACCAATCAGGATTGAATATTGATAAATTATCTTTGAAACTTAATGCAAATAAAAAGATGGCAAACCTTACAGGTTTCGTCCTTAATCTGCCAGGATCTAGCATAAGAATCAGTAATGCTAATGCAACATACAGATATAATAACAAAAAATTTATTCCGGCATCTTTGCAATTCAATTTACTTTTAGATAATTCAAAGATAACTCCATCTGATTTCAAGTGTTTTGTTCCACAACTTAAATCATTCAACAGTATAATAAATGTGGCATTATCTGTATATGGTACAAGGTCACAGATCAGAATAAAAAAATTGGCAGTTAATTCCCATAGCGGAGACATATATCTTCGGGCTGACGGTTCGGTAAGCGATTGGGACATCGCTCCTAAATGGTTTGCCAATATCAATAACCTTTCTGTATCCGGTAAGACAATAAGCTTTATAAGTAAAAACCTCAACGGCATTAACATCAAGGTTCCAACTATTGTCAACCGACTTGGTAATGTCAAATTGCAGGGTATTATAGGTGGAACGGATAAGACTTTTGCCACAAAATCTTTAATAGCAACAAGCGTTGGAAAAGCTCATCTGGCATTAGGCGTAAGAGACAATTGTTTCACTGGAAGAGTTGAAACAGCCGGAATAAATCTAAATGCATTACTTGATAATAAACATTTCGGTACAATAGCTACGAATATCAATATAGATGGAAATTTAAAAGACAAGAAATACCCATATATTAAAGCTAAGGGTGATATAATACACTTTGATTACAATGGATACGCTTACTCTAATATAAAGGTAGACGGTATATACAGATACGGAATTTTTAACGGTATGCTTGGCATGAATGATGCAAATGGCCTTATCAATGTAAAAGGACTATTCAGTACAAAAGCCAACCACCCTAAATTTAATCTTACAGCCAGTATAAAAAACTTCAACCCATATGCATTAAAAATCACAGATAAATTGGGTAATGCAATATTTGACGTAAATATATCTGCCAATTTTAATGGAAACAACATAAACAACTTGAAGGGAACTCTTGACATAGAAAATTTTTCTATGCAAAAAGGAGACGTTGAATATAAAATGGATGCTATGCATATCATAGCAGGATGCATCGGAAAAGAACACTTCATAAATATGAATAGTGATTTTGCCAAAATGAATATTCAAGGACAATATGATTATGCCACGTTAGCTCAAAGTATAACCAATTTTGTAGGAAGCAAACTCCCTACTCTTCCTGGACTGCCTAAGACTAATAACAAGCACAATAATAATTTTAAAATAAATGCAACAATTACACGTAGTGACTGGCTAAATAAGTTATTCAACATTCCGATAGAACTTAATCAGCCATTTAACCTTATCGGAGAAATGAATGACCGCAAAAGGACACTGAACATTAGTGGTGAGGCACCTGATTTTTCATACAAAGGCAACAACTATCAAGATGGTATGCTCTCAATAAGTACGCCAAACGACACTCTGAAATGCTCTGCTAAGATAAAGAAAGTTATGGGTAACGGGCATAAGTTTGACCTGACTCTGAATGCTAATGCAATAAATAATCTACTTGCGACTAGTATTGGTTGGACAAACAACCTTAAACATCTTTACGCTGGGTCTATAAATACGCAAACTCAATTTTTCAGAAACGAAAAAGGAGAATCAGCAGCACATGTGTCATTCAATCCTTCTCAAATAATAATAAATGATACGGCATGGAATGTTGAACCATCAGCGATTGTATATAGCAAGAACCGCCTAATTATTGACCACTTTGCAATAGAGCGAGGTAAGCAACACCTTATTGCTTCTGGAACAGCATCTCCAAACCAACACGATTCTATTTTTGTAGATCTCAAAGACATTAATGTAGACTACATTCTTAATCTTGTAAATTTCCATTCAGTTGATTTCGGAGGCCAAGCAACAGGTAGTGCTTATATATCTTCTGCTTTCTCAAACCCATCTGCAAATGCCACTCTTACAGTGAATAATTTTACATTTGAAGAAGGACGGATGGGAACATTATTTGCAAATGTAAATTGGAATAAGAAAGACAAACAGATTGATATTGACGCTAAAGCCGACGACGGTCCGTTAGCACAGACACTGATAAAGGGAAACGTATCACCTGCTCGTAACACTATCGACTTAGGGATAAGTGCTCGCGGTACAAACGTTGAATTTATGAAGACCTTTTGTGGCAGTTTCATGAACAATATTAATGCACAAGCGAATGGAGACCTCCGACTAGTCGGACCTCTAAATACAATTCAACTTATTGGGCAACTTACTGTTGACGGGCAATTATCAATGCGCCAACTTGGTACGACCTATACGCTTAAAAGCGATACGATCCGTATGATACCAGATGAGATTGAAATGCGCAATGTGCCATTCTATGACCACAATAATAATGTAGGATATATTACAGGCAATATTCATCATAAACATCTCACAAAATTATCTTATGATCTAGCAATTAAGACAAAGAATCTACTAGCTTATGACCATAAGACTTTTGGAGATAACACATTCTGTGGTACTGTATATGGAACTGGCGATGTTAATATACATGGAAAAAGTGGAGAAGTAACAATCGACATGAATGTAACTCCAAACAAAAATTCGACTTTTATATACAACACAGCATCGGCAGGCTCTGTTTCAAATCAACAGTTTATCCATTGGAACGAACATAAGTTGGATAAAGATATATCAAACAAAAATGATAAACAAGAAAAAGATGAAGAACAACTGTCGGATATGCCTACAAACATATATCTTAATTTTTTGATCAACTGCAATCAAAACGCTACACTTAAAGTCATCATGGATAATAAGACAAATGATTATATTGCCATGAACGGAGATGGAGTGATAAGGGCAACCTATTATAATAAGGGTGCATTTGATATGTTTGGTACATATAATGTTGACCATGGAATATACAAACTCACGATACAAAACGTGATAAAGAAAGATTTCCAGTTCCAGCAAGGTAGTTCTATTGTCTTCGGTGGCGACCCATACGATGCGTCGCTAAATTTGAAAGCACAATATGTTGTAAACGGTGTTTCTCTCTCAGATCTAAGTATAGGCAAAAGTTTTTCAAATAATACAATACGCGTAAACTGCCTAATGAACATAACCGGACAGCCTAGATCACCTAAAGTAGATTTCGATTTAGACTTACCAACCGTCAATGCAGATGAAAAACAAATGGTACGCAGTGTAATTAACAGCCAAGAAGATATGAACCAACAAGTATTATATCTACTGGGTATTGGAAGATTTTATACCCAAGGAGTAAATAATGCTGCCACTGAAGAAGCTAATCAGAAGAATCAGACATCACTGGCGATGCAAAGTCTGCTGTCCGGAACGATAAGCAGTCAGATAAACACAGTGCTAAGTAGTGTATTAAACAATAATAATTGGAATTTTGGCGCGAATATAAGTACCGGAACAGAAGGCTGGAATAATGCTGAATATGAAGGACTTATGTCTGGTAGGCTACTAAACAACAGGCTGCTCATAAACGGACAATTCGGATATAGAGACAATGCTACTACAGCTAATACAAGTTTCATCGGAGACTTTGATATAAGATATTTGTTGTACCCTAATGGAAATTTAGCCATAAAAGTATACAATCAAACAAATGACCGATACTTTACAAAATCAAGTATGAATACACAAGGTCTTGGCTTGATAATGAAAAAGGATTTTAACGGGTTAAAAGACTTGTTTGGCCGCAAAAAGAACAAGATAAAAAAGAATTACAATAAGTAAGACGTTAAAAATATATAAACTCTCGTATCCTATTTATCGACTCTCAATTAATATGGTTAACTTTGCACCCGGTTTTAAAAAAAATTTATTATAAAGTCTAATTTTATTAATTAACAATTTAATTTTTTATGTCAGAATTAACAAAGAACGTACAGCCTGCAGGTGATTTCGATTGGGAATCATTTGAGAATGGTAATGTATCAACAAACATCAGCAAAGAAGACCAAGAACAGGCCTATGACGGAACCCTTAACAAGGTTAGCGAACATCAGGTAGTTGAGGGTAAAGTAATCTTCTTAGACAAAAAAGAAGTTATTGTAAACATCGGTTACAAGAGCGATGGAATTATTCCAGCAAGTGAATTCCGTTACAATCCAGATTTGAAAGTAGGCGATACTGTAGAGGTATACGTTGAAAATCAGGAAGACAAGAAAGGCCAATTGGAGCTTTCACACAAGAAAGCACGTCTTAACAAAAGCTGGGAACGTGTTAACACAGCTCTTGAAAACGAAGAGGTTATACAGGGTTACATCAAGTGCCGTACAAAGGGTGGTATGATTGTTGACGTATTTGGTATTGAAGCATTCTTGCCAGGTAGCCAGATTGACGTTCATCCTATACGTGACTACGATGTTTTCGTAGGCAAAACAATGGAATTCAAGATTGTAAAAATCAATCAGGAATTCAAGAATGTTGTAGTTTCTCACAAGGCTCTAATTGAAGCTGAGTTAGAAGCACAGAAGAAAGAAATTATCGGTAAACTCGAAAAAGGTCAGGTACTTGAAGGTACAGTTAAAAACATCACATCTTACGGTGTATTTGTTGACCTCGGTGGAGTTGACGGACTTATACATATTACAGACCTGTCTTGGGGCCGCGTAAACGATCCTAACGATGTAGTAACACTTGACCAAAAGATCAATGTTGTTATTCTCGACTTTGATGAAGACAAGAAACGTATTGCTCTAGGTTTGAAACAACTTACTCCTCACCCATGGGATGCTCTTGATGCAGATCTAAAGGTTGGAGACCATATTAATGGTAAAGTTGTTGTTCTTGCTGACTATGGCGCATTCGTTGAGATTCAGCCAGGTGTAGAAGGACTTATCCACGTATCAGAAATGAGCTGGAGCCAGCACCTTCGTTCAGCACAAGAATTCCTACATGTAGGAGATGAAGTTGAGGCTGTTATTCTGACACTCGACCGTGAAGAGCGTAAAATGTCTCTTGGCATCAAACAGCTCAAGGAAGATCCATGGGAAACAATCGAAGTTAAATATCCTGTTGATAGCAAACACACTGCAAAGGTACGTAACTTTACAAACTTCGGTGTATTTGTAGAACTTGAAGAAGGTGTAGATGGTCTTATCCACATCAGCGACTTGTCTTGGACTAAGAAGGTAAAACATCCTTCTGAATTCACACAGGTAGGTGCAGACATCGATGTTGTTGTTCTAGAAATAGACAAAGAGAACCGTCGTCTAAGTCTTGGCCACAAGCAGCTAGAGGAGAACCCTTGGAATGTATTCGAAGCTAAATATACTGTTGGTTCAATTCACACAGGTAAGATTACAGAGATGCTTGACAAAGGCGCAGTAATCACACTTGATAAAGACGTTGAAGGTTTCGCTACTCCTAAACACTTAGTTAAGGAAGACGGCAGCCAAGCTCAACTTGGTGAAGAACTAGATTTCAAAGTTATCGAATTCAACAAAGATTCTAAGCGTATAATCCTATCTCACAGCCGCACATTCGAAGATCCTCAGCGTGAGGAGAAGAAAGCTGCAGCTAAGAAGGCTCATACTCCAAAGAAAGACGATTCTTCTAAGATTGAGAACAAGGCAGCATCAACAACACTTGGTGATATAGATGCACTGGCTCAGCTGAAAGCACAGATGGAAGATGATGATAAATAATCACATTTTTTCAATATAATAAAAAGCATCCGATTTTTTCGGATGCTTTTTTTATTGTCTTTAGTATGATACCCCTACTTTTTTATTATAAAAATGTCACAATACCACTTGCTCTGTGTTTATGGGCATTTCAGCATTAACGAAATGCCACTAAATACCACTAAAATGTCACCATTCTAACATCAAAAAGCTATGCTGCAGAAGTGTGAAAGCTATGCTCCTGTGGTATGAAAGTTATACTCCCGAAGTATAAAAGCTATGCTCCTAAAGTATAAAAGCTATGCTTTGAGTTTATCGGTTAGAGGCTGTTGACTATGCCTGAATTTGGTATACATCTTTGTTGTTATACTTACTGGTTTACTATACAAATTATTAAAAGCTTTACTGATCCACTTTACAGAAACATAAAAGCCTTCCTGATTTGCTTAACACACCAGATATACCTACATAAAAAGAAATATACCAAATAAAATATGCTTGAATTTCCATTATAATAAAAAAGACAGTGGTACTTTAGTGACGTTTGGTGACATTTAATTTGCAATCACGAAGTCATATCATATTGATCTACAATGGTTTAAGAAACCAGTGGTATTGTGACATTTTATTTTTTTATTTTTTAGGTACTTAATCACATTCTGTGGCAAAATTATATAGGTAAATGAGTTATTAATATATAAATATTGATTAGTTGTTATCTACATAATATTTAGATAAATCATTAAATAAATCATGCTCAAGTACTTTTGATATTCTAAAGAGCAAAGAAGTTTCAATACTTTCTCTTTGAAATATTTTATATACATTCATTCTAGTACAACATAACTGATCTGCAAACCAAGTTACAGAACGACCTTGTTCACGAAGAAGTTTTCTTATTTCATCACCAATGTTCATAATAAAAGTATTTAAATGTATTATATTTATCTATTTTGCATTGCAAAAGTACGAAATAAATAAATATCAAAAAGTCGGCATTTTTTACTTTTGGATCAAACAGCAGTATTTGTGGTTTATTCGGTATTAAATTGTGATTATTCGTTATAAAATTGTTTTACCTGAAAATAAGCTTCATTGTATTCTTGATATTCTTCATGGCATTTTCAGGTAGTAATGGATCTTCATTTAATACAGATGAGTTAATATTAAGAACGTTACTGAAACCAGCATCTCTTAATATAGCCTCATCAGAAATTTTTCCGGCAATTAGACAAACAGGGACTGAGCATTTCATAGCATGAGACAATACCACACTTGGCAGTTTCCCCATCATCGTCTGTGCATCAGCACTCCCCTCACCTGTTATTATTAAATCTGCATCTTTTATTTTTGAGTCAAAGTTATTAGCATTAAGTAATAAGTCAGCTCCAGATTCAATACTAGCTTTAAAATACTGCATAAAAGCATATCCTAATCCTCCTGCAGCTCCCGCACCGGGAATATTTCTACAATCATATCCAAAGTGCCTTGCAGACATGTCTGCAAATGTTCTGGCCTTACGTTCCAATACTTGGATATCAGACCATGATGCACCTTTTTGCTTAGCGAAAATAAATGCAGCTCCATTCTCGCCCAATAAGGTGTTAGTTACATCAGAGGCTAGAACGATGCTTACGTCTTTAAAATCTCTATCTAATATTTCTGATATACTTTCGGTACCATGGCCCAAAATATCGACTAATGCCATAAGCATGCCTATTCCCGCATCTGATGTAGCACTACCGCCTAATCCGATAATGAATTTACGATATCCTCGTCTGATGGCATCTGCAATAATCTCTCCGGTACCATAAGATGTTGCCTTTACGGGATTACGCTGTTCAGGTTCTATAAGCATAAGTCCGGAAGCTTTTGCGATCTCGATTACAGCCGTATCATTTATTACGCCATATTCTGCAACAATTGGTCGCATTAATGCGTCGTGCACATTAACACTAATACGTTCTCCGTCTATTGAGAATAAAAAAGAATCTAGCATACCTTCTCCGCCGTCAGAGACTGGTATCAATACTATTTCAGTATCAATACCAGTCTGGCGAATACCTTCGGCTGCTGCATTCTCTGCCTCAACAGATGTAAGACAGCCTTTAAAAGAATCTATTGCTAGAACTATTTTCACTGCGATAAATACTATTTTGAAGGATAAGCGAACTTATCTCCAGTAGTTTCGACCAATTTTCGGGCTACGTTATCCGGATATCCGGGGCGCAATACTGTTGCCCCTAGACCAGTCTTAGTACGCAAGAATTTTCCGTCTTTTTCCGGTTTAACAGCCATATCATTATATTTTACTATAAGATAGATAGCCAAGTTTTTCCATCTTGCTAACATTTGTTCTGCTACATCATTACTATAACCATTTAGGTATCTCATTGCTTCTGTAGGATTCTGTTTGTACATAGCAAGAGCCTTATCTTCTACAGATTTCTGATTATCAAAGTATGTATTCTCTAACGAGTCACGAACAACTTTAAGTGATGGGAACATCTGAGAATATCTAGGATAAATCATATTACTTACCCAGTTGCATACCCAATAAGCATTGTTGTCTTTGAACGTTACTGCATCTGCACCCGGAGTATTATAACATACAGGCTGTACTGTATTTCCACAATATACTGGTGTATATGCTATCATATTTGCATCATCATTACCGAACCATAATACTCCACCTATCTGGCGTGGCAACCAAGATCTCATCTGACTCACGTATGTGAATCCGGTTTGCTGTGTTGATGTAGGGCGCTCATTAAAATATTTTTTACCGTCAACCTTATAAACTAAAGGAGTTGGACGATATGGCATATCCCAAACACCTTGTCCAATATCACTGTCAAGAGCTAAAGCAGAACCTTCAAAATGATCTCTCATACAGTTTTCTACATCCTGCACACTTACCTTCTTATTAGGGATAATCCAAAGAGGCATAGGTGTCGTATTATTTTCTTTGCCCTCTACATATGGAAGATACTTATCCATATCATTGCTAAAATGACGGAAGAAACTCCAAACGCGTACTTCGCAGAAACGACGACCTTCAAAGTCCGGATTAGCATAAATACCGCAGAAACTAAAATCTTTATTTTTGCCTTTAAACCACCCCTTACTTCTTGCAAAATTTATGCAGTCTTTAGAAAACATTACATTTTTCTTATCATTCTGATTAAATGTTCTTATTCTGCTCTGGTTTGCGTGAGCACATATAGCATCATCAGGAATACGTACAGCTACCCATACGGCTCCCTTGCCACCTGTACCTTTGCCCATCATCTCCAGAATCCAAGCCTCATTAGAATCACAGATGGTGAATGTCTCACCCTCAGAACAATAGCCATATTTCTCAGCAAGACCGGTCATCACCTTTATTGCCTCACGTGCTGTTTTGGATCTTTGCAGTCCCAGATATATCAATGAGCCATAATCAATTACAGATGTGGTATCTACCATTTCAGGACGACCTCCAAATGTAGTTTCACCTATAGTTACCTGATATTCATTAATATTACCTATAACATTATATGTTTCAGGAGCTTCAGGAATCTGACCTTGAAACTGATTTGTATCCCAATTTATGATTTTACGCATATCACCTGCAGCATGTTTAGCAGCAGGATAATGACATAAATACTGAAACATTCCGTAATCATCTGCATTGTAAGAACATATTACAGAACCATCTTTTGATGCCTTCTTACCTACTATAAAATTAGTACATGCCGACGCATACGTACTTGCAGCCATTAATAGCCCTGCCATAATTATTCTATTCATAATTTCAATATCTAACTTGTGCACTAAATGTCCGTATATTATTTCTATTATCGACTGCAATGAATTTAAAATTATGCATTTTTCCTGTCATTGCTATAGGAGTTTCTTTAAGTTTGCATTCGACCCACGGACTTTTAGGTACCATCGCAAACAAAACGAACTGTCCATCTATATATGCTTTATAACTCTTAATTCCACTACCGGAGTCTGTCAGACCAATTACCAGTTTATGACTAGTATTCCAACTGCCCTGTCCTACCGGATTAACCGTAGGTGGTGTAACATCTTCTACTATTTGGTAATTTGCTCCCAGTTCTCGGATTTTACTCGTAACCCAACCACTTTTAAATGAGCCACCCATAAAATGATCAACACCATTATTGCTCTCTATGTACAACTTAGATGTATCCTTAACTTTTTTGTTAAGGCAAATACTGATTTCGCCCCATCCCAACATTGGATTTGAGACACTATAAAACTTGTACTTATTTGAAAGAGAACCCGGTTGTTTAATTATAGAAGGTTGCAATTCCACATCATCAGCAATCATTCCATATGGTATAACAAGTTGCATCCCCGGCATATCCATACTGTTTGTCTGGTTCCAATGCATCATCCACCGAGGATTGAAGACTTTCTTCTTAGGAATTCCCATACGCTTGCCTGTAACAGTAAATGTATAATCGCGAGAATTTCCTGCAAAATCTGTAAGAGTATATACGATATGATAATCTCTCTCTTGGTTGAAATCAATATAGCCATGATTATGATCTGCATGCAAAACAGGCAGTCTGTTTCCCGGTTCTACAAAAGACTTCATATACCAGACACCATAACGACAATAATGTTCATAGTCTCCCCATGAATTTACCATAAGATTATCCTGAACAGGAATACCACTTACATCACTCTCAAACACTACACGACCATCAACAGACAGTTTGGTGTGTCTTATTCCATATCTGTTATATGTTATCTCCATATAATCATTAGCCCATATACCGAAACCGACCTTACCCCAAGCGGTAAACTTTCTCGTTAAATTAGGCGAAGGGAATCCATACGATGACTTTCCTGTTCCATTACAAAAGATACCCTCGCCGGATTTGGGATAAGCCATAAATCCATGAGCGAGTGGTTTAAGTCCATCTTTAACATAAGGTTTCAAGAAATCAAGAGGATCAACCATCTCCCAAGTTTTGGTATTATGCATTTCTAAATGCAAGTGTGGTGCCTCACTCGCACCGGTATTGCCACTTATCGCAATAAAATCACCCTGAGCAACAGGGCAATCAGATGGCGAAAGTCGAACATCGGCAATATAGCACTGATGCTTATATTGCCAACGCTTTACCAAAGCAGAAATACGCGGAGAGAAAGACTTAAGATGACAGTATACACTAGTATGTCCATCAGGATGTTGAACATATACAGCATTACCGAAACCAAGTAGCCCGATAGTAACTCTACTGACAAAACCATCCGCAATGGTCATTACCTTTTTACCTTCTACTCCGTCTGTTTTTACATCTATGCCTCCATGAAAATGATTAGGACGAGGTTCGCCAAAATTTCCTGCAAGCGATATCTGATAATTAACAGGCGGAGCATAACTTAAAATATTTACATTAAGTAATAAACTACAAATTAATCCTAACATACCTATTTGATTAGCAAGCCTTAAAACTCATATCCAGTCCTTTTACTGAATGAGTAAGGGCTCCTACAGAGATAAAATCAACGCCACACTCAGCGTATTCACGTATTGTATCAAATGTTATTCCACCACTCGACTCTGTTTCAAATTTACCGGCGATCATATCTACGGCCTTCTTGGTGTTTTGAACAGAGAAATTATCAAGCATCACACGGTCTACGCCTCCGCAATCCATAACTTGTTTTAATTCATCAAAGTTACGCACTTCTATTTCTATCTTCAGATCCAAACCTTTGGCTTTAAGATACTGATGACAACGATTGATGGCATTGCTTATTCCACCTGCAAAATCTACATGATTGTCTTTTAGCAGAATCATATCAAACAGACCTATACGATGGTTAACACCACCTCCTATCTTGACAGCCTGCTTTTCAAGCATTCGCATACCGGGCGTTGTCTTACGAGTATCTAATACATGAGTATGTGTACCTTCAAGGCGTTCAACATATCTATTAGTCATAGTAGCAATGCCACTCATTCTCTGCATAATATTAAGCATTAGGCGTTCTGTCTGTAACAGACTGCGAACCTTACCAGATACAATCATTGCTATATCACCTTTTTTGACATGCGCTCCATCACCTATCAAAACTTCGACAGCCATAGTATTGTCAAATCTGTCAAAAACCTTTTTTGCTACTTCAACACCTGCCAATATACCGTCTTCTTTTATCAACAAATGCGATTTTCCAATTGCATCTTCAGGTATACAACACAATGTGGTATGATCGCCATCACCGATATCTTCAGCAAAAGCCAAATCGATAAGGCGGTCTTCTAATTCATCTACGCTTAACATTTTAAATATCTATTATTTTATATATATAGTCCAAATCCTATACGAAAACCTATCTTTGAATAATCTGAATGGTTCTTAAAACTCTGATCATAATAAATTGAAGGTTCTATGGTAGCTGTATGACTGATGAAAAAGGCATAGCCCATTTCTATCTCAGGCATAAAGTCATTATAGCTATGATTAGCATGTATCAGCTTAACACCGGCACCAAGATAAAGTCCATTCTGTATGATATAATAGCGACCGCCAACTCCTATAGATGCGTAATCAGCAATATCATCATTACCGGAATGTTGATAAGACGCTTGTCCAAAAACCATTAGATTGTCAAGGCACATATATCCCAATTTGGCCTGAGCGCCAAAATTAGTATGCTCTTTGCCACTATAATTCAGGTCTAAGCCTGAAAGTGAAGCACCTGCATATATTTTCCCTTCTTCAAACTGTGCATGAGAAACCATAACGGTCATTAGCCCCATAACCAGCATTAATAACTTCTTTTTCATAATTTAAATCAATTTAATTTGTTAATACTGTATTTTGATCTATTCTTTATATACCATGAGAAGAACCATACCAAAGAAACAACTAAAATCAACCCAGCTGCACTATAACCGATTTTTTCATCTAAGCCCAATGCTTGTTTTGATAAGAACAAGAATGAGCCGCAAACTACAGTCATAAACAATGCGGGTATCAACGTTATTAAGAATGGTTTCTTTTCTTGTACAAGATATATTGTCAATGTCCATAATGTAAAGACAGACAATGTCTGATTTGCCCATCCAAAGTATTGCCATATAACATTAAAGCCGTCTGGATTTGCTATCTGCCAGACAAGTAACAATACAGCAATAGAGAACATTGGAACGCATATATACAAACGGCGGCGGATACTCTGCTGATCCAGATGAAGGAATTCGGCAATAATCAAGCGTGCACTCCTAAATGCAGTATCTCCACTGGTTATAGGAGCTGCCACAACGCCAAGCAGTGCCAAGATACCACCAAAGAGCCCTAACCATCCATGACATACATCTTTAACAACTGTAGGGGCATCAAAGAATTGTATCAGTGTCTTAGGAGCTGCACTATGTGATTGTACTATGAACTGCTGCATTACATCTGGAGAAACGACCTCTTTCCATCCACCATAAAAAAAGAAATAAGAAGATATTGTGGCCCAAATCAAAGCTACGACCCCTTCTGTTATCATAGAACCATAAAAGATAGGTCGGCCCTGACTCTCGCTTTTCATACAACGAGCCATCAGAGGACTCTGGGTAGCATGAAATCCACTTATTGCACCACAAGCTATCGTAATAAACAAAGCCGGGAATATCTTATTGGTCATGCCAAACTTTACAGCACCCATATTACCTAATCCATCCCATAGCTCCGGTATTTTTGGAATTTTAATATATAACCCTATCATTAAGGCTAAAGCCATAAACAAAAGAGAAAAAGCAAATAGCGGATATATTTTACCTATAATTTTATCTATTGGTAACATTGTGGCAAGTATATAATAGATAAAGATTATTATTATCCACATAATCCTTGAACCCCATATACTCTCCATTATTATAGCAGGACTATATACAAACACTACTCCTACCATTACCAAAAGAAGTATAGAGAATACCAACATGATCTTCTTTGTAGTTTTGCCTAGATATTTTCCGACCAATCCCGGCAGACCTATGCCATTATTACGCATAGAAAGCATGCCACTAAGGTAATCGTGTGTTGCGCCGGCGAATATACATCCCAAAACTATCCACAAATAAGCAGAAGGTCCAAACCACATTCCCATTATAGCGCCGAATATTGGTCCCGTTCCTGCTATATTCAGAAATTGTATCATAAAAATCTTCCACCCGGGAAGAACTACATAATCCACCCCATCGGCATTTGCTATAGCTGGAGTTTTACGATCATCAGGAGAGAACACGTGCTCAACAAAACGACCATAAAACATATAGCCGACTATCAAAGCCAAAAGACTCAACGTGAAAGATATCATATTATTAGTAGTTTTATATTCTGCTTGCAAAAGTAACAAATTATTATGAATAATAAAAAAATAATGATAACTTTGCACACGAAATATGAAAAAATTAATAAGTATAATTATAACCGTCACTTTTTTATCCGTATATTCTGTTGCACAGAGTATACCTAAACATGAAGTGCGTGCTGTTTGGCTTACCACTATAGGCGGATTAGATTGGCCGCATTCGTACTCACAGTCTAGTCTCTCTGCAGCAAAACAACAAAAAGAGCTCTGCGATATCCTTGATAAACTCAAAGAGGCTAATGTAAATACGGTTATACTACAGACACGTATTCGTGGAACTGTAATATACCCTTCTGAAATAGAACCTTGGGACGGTTGCCTCAGTGGTTTTCCGGGTCGTTCGCCTGGATATGACCCCTTAAAATTTGCGATTGACGAATGTCATAAACGCGGTATGGAATTGCACGCATGGGTGGTAGCCATACCTGTAGGGAAATGGAACTTTCTAGGTTGCAAGAAATTACGTACGCGCTATCCCAAAATCATCCGTAATATTGATGACGAAGGATATATGAATCCTGAAAGTGAAGTTACAGCTGATTACATAGCGAAGATTTGCGCTGAAATCACCCGCAACTACGATATTGACGGCATAAATCTTGACTATATAAGATATCCTGAAACATGGAAGATTCGTTTGCCTCTAGAAGAAGGAAGAAAGAACATTACTCGTATTGTACGCCGTGTACATGATGAAGTGAAAGCGATTAAGCCATGGGTTAAAATGGCATGTTCTCCAATTGGTAAATACGATGACCTTTCACGGTTCTGGAGTCATGGATGGAATGCAAGGAATACAGTTTGTCAAGAAGCCCAGGAATGGTTGAAAGATGGATTAATGGACGAGCTTTTCCCTATGATGTATTTTCAGGGTGATCAGTTTTTCCCTTTTGCCATAGATTGGAAAGAACAATCGTATGGAAAAATAATAGTTCCGGGACTTGGAGTATATTTTCTTGACCGCAATCAGAAAGACTGGTCATTAGACATAATCTCCAGAGAGATGAACGTACTACGCCAAAATGGTATGGGGCATGCATACTTCAGAAGCAAGTTTTTTACTGACAACACTAAAGATATATTTAACTTTGTCAGCAATGAATTTGACACATATCCATCATTAGTTCCACCTATGACATGGGAAAGTAATAAAAAGCCACTGGCACCAACAAAATTATGCATATCACAATCTAAGGATAAAGAATTTATATCATGGGATTGCGGGAATGATATGAGCGGAATATCAAAATATGAAAAAGACGATAAGACAAAACCAATTTCTCTATTTTATAATCTTTATGCCTCAGACTCATATCCAGTAGACATAAATGACGCCAGGAATATAATTGCAGCAAGAATTCCTGCTAATGAAATCTCAATACCTTTATCAAAAGACTGCATGCATCTTAATTACGCAGTAACTGCTATAGACAGATATGGCAATGAGAGCGAACAGACTAATTCGGAAAAAGCAATAGAACCTGAATCTAACACAATGATGAGGAATAACGGTAATATTTTATATCTTACTAATAGACAGTCTATTCTTGATGCAGAGTTCATAATAATACAATCACTTATTGGTAACATTATAACAACAATGCCATATAATAGTGACTCCATAAATATAAGCAAAATACCTGAAGGTATCTATATTGTTAAATCATTAAACAGGAAAGGATACACTCACCGTTTAGGAACATTCATAATTAAAAGATAGCTATAATATGTCAAATGACTATTTCTTATTCAAACAGTTCAAAATTTTGCAAGATAAGTGCGCCATGAAAGTTGGAACAGATAGTGTTACGCTTGGGGCATGGGTAAAATACGAATCGCCGAAAGAAATATTAGACATTGGCACCGGAACAGGAATAATAGCTTTAATGATGGCCCAACAATATCCGTCTTCTCATATCACAGCAATAGAAATAGATCCTCTGGCTACAGAGCAAGCTATTGAAAATGTAAAAGGAACTGCATGGAACAACAGAATTGACATATTAAATATTTCTTTCCAGGACTTCGCCAGTAACATTGATAAAAAATTTGACATTATAGTAACTAACCCTCCGTATTTCATTGATTCTTTAAAAAATCCGGACACCCGCAAAAAGATAGCCAGACATACTGATTCATTAACATACCACGAATTAATTAATAACAGCAGTAAGTTGCTTTCTGAAAAAGGAGAATTATTTATGATAATACCCGCTACGAGTCTATCTATTATTGAAGAAGAAGCTCTATATGCAGGATTGAATAAGAGCAAATTATGCTCATTACAGGCATCATCAGGAAAGCAAGTAAAGCGATCTCTTGTATCCTTCAATAAAAACAGGAAAGAACAAGTTATAGAATCCAACTTATGTATAGACTCGGAAGAATACAAAAATCTTACGAATGATTTTTACATTAAATAATTAATATTCTGATGTCGAAAATAATATTACACGCAAAAAATCTATTATTTTCTTTAAATATCAATTCTAAATTAGTAATTAAATAAGCAGTTTGATATTTTTTTAGTATCTTTGCAGCCATTATTGAATTACAAAGATAAAAATGGATAAATTTCAAAATAGCAAACCTTTTTCAATGGTAGCTGATTTCGATGGGGATTACAAAAAACTCTTTTCAGGTGACTATCCAAAAGAATTGCCTATTCTCGCAACACGCAACCTTGTACTTTTTCCTGGTGTAATAACTCCTATCCTGGTAGGACGTGAAACCAGTCTCCGCCTTGTAGAACATGTAGTAAAAAAGGGTGGATATATGGCTGTGGTATGTCAGTGCGATTCAGAAGTTGAATCTCCCGGAAAGGAAGATTTATATGAGACGGGCGTTTACGCTAAAGTTATCAAGATATTGGACATGCCTGGAGACAATCAGAATAAGACTGTTATTGTGCAAGGAGAATCACGTTGCAAATTAGTATCTATTAAACGCCGTAAACCATACATGACAGGTACTGTTGAGATATTAACAGAAATGATGCCTGCAAAAAAGGATGAAGAGTTTGATGCAGCATGTGATGACTTAAGGGATACAACCAACAAATATATTAATCTCAATGAGGACATGCCTGATGAAGCTACATTTGCATTGCAGAATATGACTAATAATGTCATGCTTGTAAACTTCATCTGCTCAAATATTCCTATATCAACAAACGAAAAAGAAGAATTACTTAAGATAGACGATGTTAAAGAGCGCCTTATTTCAGTAAGTAAGATCATTAATCGTGAGTTACAGTTAATGAATATAAAGCAGGGTATTCGTATTAAGACTCACAAGCAGATTGACGAACAGCAAAGAAACTACTTTCTTGAGCAACAGATCAAGAACATGAAGGAAGAGCTCGGATCAGGCGAAGGTTCTCCTGAGGCCCTTGAACTAATAGAGAAAGCATCGAAAAAGAAATGGTCTGCAGATGTAAATAAAACATTCCATAAGGAAATAGATAAATTAGGCACATTAAACCCACAAAGTCCTGAATATAGTGTTCAACTCACATATCTTCAAACTCTTGTTGGTCTGCCTTGGGGTGAATATACTAAAGACGATCTAAATCTTATTCGCGCAGAGAAGGTACTCAACCATGACCACTACGGAATGGAGAAGGTCAAGGAACGTATTATGGAATATATGGCAGTGCTTAAACTTCGTGGCGACTTAAAGTCTCCTATAATATGTCTATATGGCCCTCCCGGAGTAGGAAAAACATCTCTTGGAAAAAGTATTGCATCTGCAATGAAAAGAAAATATGTCAGAGTATCATTAGGAGGTCTACACGACGAAGCTGAAATACGTGGACACAGACGCACGTATATAGGTGCTATGCCTGGTCGTATCATAAAAAGCATACAAAAAACGAATTCTTCTAATCCGGTATTTATACTTGACGAAATAGACAAAGTTACTCAGAACACTGTAAACGGAGACCCTGCAAGCGCTCTGCTTGAAGTTCTCGACCCAGAACAGAACAACGCTTTTCATGACAATTATCTTGATTTAGACTTTGACTTATCAAAGGTTCTATTCATAGCTACGGCAAATGACTTAAACACAATACCACGTCCATTACTAGACCGTATGGAAATAATTGAAGTAAGCGGGTATATAACTGAGGAAAAAATAGAAATTGCCCGTCGCCATCTCATACCTAAAGAAATGGAGAATACGGGACTTGAAAAAGAACAGATTAAGTTTTCAAATTCATCTATTGAAAAAATCATAGAGTCGTACACTAGAGAAAGTGGCGTTAGGCAATTAGAGAAACAAATTAATAAATCTCTTAGAAAACTAGCACTGGAAAAGGCAAGAAATGGAGCATTACGATATAACAAGATAACCCCAAATGAGATTGAAGACTTACTTGGAAATCCACCTTTCTATCGTGATATATACCAAGGCAACTCATATGCAGGCGTCGTTACGGGTCTGGCATGGACTAGTGTTGGTGGAGAAATTCTGTTTATCGAGACTAGCCTTAGCCGTGGAAAGGGATCTAAACTTACATTGACAGGAAATCTTGGTGATGTAATGAAAGAGTCTGCTATACTAGCACTTGAATATGTAAAATCACATGCAGAGACTCTAAACATCGACTACCGTATATTTAACAATTGGAATATCCATATCCATGTACCTGAAGGGGCAACGCCTAAAGACGGACCATCTGCAGGTATCACAATTGCGACAAGTATCGCTTCTGCACTAACACAACGCAAAGTGCGCAGCAATACAGCTATGACAGGAGAAATAACCCTTAGAGGAAAAGTGCTTCCTGTTGGTGGAATTAAGGAAAAGATCCTTGCTGCTAAACGTGCTGGCATTACTGATATTGTAATGTGCCAAGAGAATGAGAAAGATATTTTGGAAATACCAGAGAAGTATCGTAATGGCGTTACATTTCATTACGTAGAGAATATACAGCAAGTATGGGACTTCGCACTCACTGATGAAGTTGTAGATAATGCTGTAGTATTTAATATTGAAGAAGAGGAGAAAAAGAAAGACTAATACTGGTATGAATTTCAAGATAGAACATACAGACAATGCCAGTGATGCGCGTGCAGGTTTGCTGACAACAGATCACGGAGAAATTCAGACTCCTATATTTATGCCTGTCGGAACGTGTGGAAGTGTTAAGGGGGTTCATTTTAGTGAACTGAGAAATCAGATAAATGCACAGATTATTCTTGGCAATACATATCATCTTTATCTTCGCCCGGGATTAGAAATATTGCGTGCTGCAGGAGGTTTACATGGTTTCAACGGATGGGAAAAACCAATACTTACAGACAGTGGTGGTTTTCAGGTATTTTCTCTTACCGGGATACGTAAATTGACAGAACAAGGTTGCGAATTTCGTTCGCACATTGACGGAAGCAAACATATATTTACTCCCGAAAACGTGATGGACACAGAACGCGTAATAGGTGCAGATATAATGATGGCCTTAGACGAATGTGCTCCAGGAAAAAGTGACTATCAGTATGCCAAAAACAGTATGGCTTTGACTCACAGATGGTTGGATAGATGTATTAAACGATTTAATGAGACACAACCTCTCTATGGTTATCAACAAACATTGTTTCCAATAGTACAAGGTTGTACATATTCAGATTTACGAAGAGAATCGGCAAAATACATATCAGATAAAGGCGCAGAAGGAAATGCTATAGGCGGACTTGCTGTAGGCGAACCAACAGAAGTTATGTATGAGATGATAGAGGTTGTAAACGAAATACTTCCAAAAGAAAAACCTCGCTACCTAATGGGTGTTGGTACACCACAGAATATCCTTGAAGGAATAGAGAGAGGTGTTGATATGTTTGACTGTGTTATGCCTACAAGAAATGGGCGAAATGCAATGCTTTTCACATACAATGGTACAATGAATATGAGAAATAAAAAGTGGGAAAATGACTTTAGTCCTATAGATGAAAACGGCTGTGAAGTTGACAAAGTGTATAGTAAAGCATACCTACATCATTTATTTAAAGCTCAAGAACTATTGGCACTCCAGATAGGAAGTATCCACAATTTAGCGTTCTACCTACGTTTAGTAAAAGATGCTCGTCAGCAT
The DNA here is from genome assembly GCF_000585355.1 of Xylanibacter oryzae DSM 17970. NCBI lineage: Bacteria > Pseudomonadati > Bacteroidota > Bacteroidia > Bacteroidales > Prevotellaceae > Xylanibacter > Xylanibacter oryzae. The sequence goes on from NZ_KK073873.1 coordinate 1,374,856, forward strand.
ATTATCGCAGGAGATTTCACAAGTTGGAAACGTTCTGTTATTGACCAATTAGGTGTAAGAATTTAGAGTTATCTATAGATATGGTATATAATAAGATCAAAAAGTTTAGTAAAGTATTACAATTCTTTAGTAAGCATAAAAAACTTGCTAAAGCAGTAAACAGTATTTTCAACTTTTTAAAGAAGTATTTTTGGTTTCTTAAATATGTAGCTCCTTCAAGATATATAAAAAAATTGGATCGTTATATTATGCGTAAATTTATTGGTACGTATATATATTCCATTATTTTGATTATATCCATATCAATAGTCTTTGATGTAAATGAGAACTTATCAAAATTTGCACAATACCATGCCCCGCTTAAGGCTATAGTTTTTGATTATTACTTCAACTTTGTCCCTTATTTCGCGAACTTATTTAGTCCACTGTTCGTGTTTATCTCAGTCATATTTTTTACAAGTAAGATGGCCGGAAACTCTGAAATAATAGCTATTCTGGCTAGTGGTGTGAGTTTCAAGCGCCTTATGCGCCCTTACATGGTATCAGCAGCAATAATAACATGTGCGACATTCTATTTAGGCGCATATGTAATACCTAAAGGAAATGTAACGCGCCAAAACTTCGAAGATCTATATAAGAATAACAAGAAACAGACGGCTGCAGAAAATGTAATGCTTCAGGTTGACAAAGGTGTTATAGCATATATACAGTTTTATGACAATAATTCGAAGAGTGGACAAGGTTTCTCATTAGATAAATTCGAAAACAAGAAATTGGTTAGTCACATGACAGCCAGCAACATTCAATATGATACAATATCTGAAAGCAAATATCACTGGAGAGCTACGAATTACACGATAAGGCAACTAAGAGGTATGCGAGAACACATAACACATGGAGCACAAATTGATACATTGATACAAATGGAGCCATTAGATCTTGTATTCTCTAAAGGTCAACAGGAAACATTTACCAGCCCGGAACTTAAAACATATATAGCAAAACAGATAGGTAGAGGTTCTGGTAATGTTGTACAATATCAGGTGGAATATCACAAAAGGATAGCAATGTCTTTTGCATCATTCATTCTTACAACTATCGGAATAAGTCTTAGCAGCAGAAAGCGTAAAGGTGGAATGGGTATGTACCTTGGTATTGGATTAGCTCTTAGTTTCGGTTACATCCTAATGCAGACAATAAGTAGTACATTTGCTATTAACGCTAATACGCCACCAATGCTAGCTGCATGGATTCCAAATATAATATTTGCAGTAGTAGCATATTTTTGCTACCGCAAAGCACCAAATTAATAAAAAAAATAATGACATTCGAAGAATTAGATTTAAATGAAAATATTCTTGACGCATTGTATGATATGCGTTTCGACAATTGTACACCTGTACAGGAACAATGTATACCACCAATCCTTGAAGGGCGCGATGTATTAGGAGTGGCTCAGACTGGAACAGGAAAAACAGCTGCTTACTTACTACCTATCCTATCGCTGATAGACGATGGTGGATTTCCTAAAGATGCAATCAATTGCATAATAATGTCTCCTACTCGTGAATTAGCTCAACAGATAGATCAAGCAAGGCAAGGTTTCGGATATTATCAAAACGGGGTAAGCAGTGTGGCTGTTTATGGAGGTAACGATGGTAATAGATACGATCAAGAAATTAAGAGTCTAAAACTAGGAGCAGACGTAATAATAGCTACTCCAGGAAGACTTATTTCACACATGCAATTAGGCAATGTTGATATGAGTCGTCTCTCATTTTTTGTTCTTGATGAAGCAGACAGAATGCTTGATATGGGATTTTCAGAAGACATAATGCAAATTGCACAAAAGTTACCTAAAACATGCCAGACCATAATGTTTTCAGCAACAATGCCAGCTAAAATCCAATCTTTGGCAGAAACACTCCTTAAAAATCCTGTTGAAATAAAATTAGCAGTAAGTAAACCTGCTGAGAAAATTAAACAATCTGCATATATATGTTATGAGCCACAAAAAATAAACATAATACGCAACATCTTCGATAATGGCGACCTAAAAAGGGTTATTATATTTGCTGGAAGTAAGGATAAAGTTAAAGATATAAATAAGTCATTGCTAAAAAAACATATTAATTGTGGAGAAATGCACAGTGATCTTAGTCAAAAAGAGCGCGATGATATTATGTTCAACTTTAAATCAGGCAAAATAGACGTTCTTGTTGCAACTGATATTGTTTCTAGAGGCATAGACATAGATGATATACAGATGGTAATAAATTATGATGTACCTCATGATGCTGAAGACTATGTTCATCGTATAGGGCGTACAGCAAGGGCCGACAAAGATGGAATAGCTATAACGTTTGTAAACGAGAAAGACCAATACAACTTTGCCAATATAGAAAAATTTCTAAACCAGGATATAAATAAAAACGTAATTCCGCCTGAAATTGGAGAAGCGCCACTTTATGAACCAAATAAGAAGAGCCATGACGTAAACGATAACAGAAACAGAAAAGGAGGAAAACAAAGTCGTGGAACGAAAAAATATGGTCCCAAATATAAAGGATCAAAAAAGTCTAATGGCAATTTTTCAAAGACGACCAGTCCTAGCACGAATGGCAAAAATATAAATAAGGAAAAATAATAAATCAGATAGCCAAGCACCTATGTAAAATACAAGTAAGCTTAGTATGGAATTTATAAAAAAAATAGAACAATATATTGAGAAAGACAAGCTCCTGAATATAAACAAAAAATATCTAGTAACATTGTCTGGTGGTGCTGACAGCACTGCCTTACTCATTATAATGCACGACCTTGGATATAATATAGAAGCCGTACACTGCAATTTCAAATTACGTGGTGAAGAATCAGAGCGTGATGAACAATTTTGTAAATCTCTGTGTTCAAAATATAAAATTAATCTTCACATTACGCACTTCGACACACGTTCTTACGCCGAATTACACAAACAAAGTATAGAACTAGCTGCCAGACATCTTCGCTATAAATACTTTGAGCAACTTAAAAAAGATATAAATGCAGAAGCTATACTTGTAGCTCATCATAAAGATGATAATGTAGAAACAATACTCATGAATATGTTGCGTGGAACTGGTCTACATGGTCTTACTGGAATCCATGCACGCAGAGACGATATTATACGTCCACTGCTATGTGTAAGAAGATCCGAGATAGAAGAATATTTAAAGTTTATCAACCAAGATTTTGTTACTGATAGCACAAACCTTGTTGATGACGTTACTCGCAACAAGATAAGATTGAATGTAATACCAGAATTGCTAAAAGTAAATGAAAATGCAATAGAAAATATTCTATCTACCGCTAAACATTTATCACAGGCTGAAGAGTACATTGAAACGACTATAAAAGATAAATGCGATAGTATAAAGTTAGAAAATAATACTGAAAATATTTCGACAGAAAATATTACAGAATATGGACTTTATCTTCGAATAAAAAAATATGGGTTCAATTATAAGATTATAGAAGAAATATACAATAATATCAATTGCGGTATAGGTAAAATATATCACTCTGGACTATATGAACTTCTTATAGACAGAAATTCTATTATTATTCAAACGGAATCAGAGCCTTTCAAAGAAATGAAGATACCAGAACAAGGTACTTACATAATAAATTCTACTGTAAACAAAGCTATCGAACAAAGAATCATCATTAGCTTTAGTGACATAACAGAGAAATTCTCTATACCAAGAAAGAGCAATAAAATAGCATTAGACGCTGATAAAGTTAAGTTTCCATTAATTCTTAGACCTGCAAAAGATGGCGACCGCTTTCATCCTTTCGGAATGCGTGGAACCAAACTAGTTAGCGACTTTCTAACTGACCTCAAATATAATTTGTTTAAGAAACGTGCTCTACTGGTCTTAGAAGATAAGAGAGGCGAGATTATTTGGATTGTAAACGAGCGTCCATCAGAGAACTGTCGTATAACAGAGGACAGTAAACGCGCAATCCTAATAGAATTGAAATAGAAACATAAAACGATTATTCTACCTTTTCAAGCATTGAAGGATGCACGAAAGTTGTTGCTACAGCCGCCAATCCATCAACAACGACTACTACACATCTGTCTTTATGTATTCGTGTAAGGTACCCTTCAACACCTTCAAATGGTCCTCCAGCAACACGCACAAAGTCACCCTTTTTAAAGAATTCAATATCCTTGCTTGTAAAATAAGTAATTCCATCCAATTCCATATCACATACTTTTCTAAAATTAATCATTTGGTTATCCGGTATTGTTATGGGTTCCTTCGTTGATGGGTTAATCAACCATCTAAAAGCATTCGAAGACCCAGAAGTAATAATTTTCAATGACTTGATATATTCTTTAGTACTTTTTACAAAAACCAAATTATGTATTGCAGGCTTCAATACTCGTTTTCTTTTACCATCCTTCTCGCTGAATCCATATTGCATCGGGACATACGTTTCAATCCCCTTTCCATCAAAATAAGCCTTAAGCTTTTGTTCTCTACAATATGATGTACCAAGTGCATACCATTTAGTTTCTTCCATAATAAGATTTTGCAGTTCTCTTTATTTGCCAGCAAAGTTAAATATAAAAATGGAAAAACAATAATAGAGATGTATAATTTTAACCAATTAAGCAAAAAAACAGGGTTTGGAATAATTATATTCCAAACCCTGCATTATATAGTTTTACTATCGATTAATTGAAGTAATACTTCACGCCAATCTGTAGTTTCCAGCATTGTGCATAATCATGATTGAATTCCCATGTATGTGTGATTGCTGATTTATCAGAATTTGTATTCATTGAGAAGTAAGGAGTTCCTGTGTTATCTACTTTGTCTACTTTCAAAATCTGACCATTAGCACAAGATAACATATTCTTCTCTACGCCCCACTTAGAATTAAAGAGGTTACCAACATTCATGATATCCAAACTCAACTGCAATGTATGTTTTGTCTGACCTACGTTCAATTTGAAATCGTGTGCCCATTTGAAATCGAATCTGTGAACAAAAGGTGCTCTTGCACTATAAGCTTCAGCGTACTGCCCCTTATGATTCTTAAGATATGAGTCTTGATTTACGAAATCCCAGAATACTTTACGGTCTGCATCGTTGGTAAATTTTATTTCACTATCATTAGCAGGTATATACATCAAATCAGATCTTAAACCATCTCCATTGATATCTCCTGAGTAGCAGAAACTATATCCAGAAGGTGAATAACCTGTATAGAATAACGAGAACAAGTCATTATTATGCTTATATGCAATTGAAGCAATTAGACGATCGGGAATAACATATTGAGAGTTTTGCACTCCACTGAAATTAGGTCCAGTTACTGTATAAAGTCCACTCCAAGCAGAAGATGCATTAGAACCTGGCATACCTGTAATTTCTTTCATGACAGTATGTGTATAAGCAACCATAATGTTCAAGTCCTTAACAGGTTGTGCGTTCAACGTAATGTTAGCAGTCCATCCATATCCTTTATGTGTATTAGTTAGTACACAAGCATTTGATATAGTATTATAATATGTATAATTTGCAGGATAAATATAACGGTTATCTGCTCCACTAAGTTTTGACCAAGTATCATCAATAGGCTTGATATTATAGTTGTCAAGCATTACATCGTTAATTTTTCTAGTATAAGTGTATTCTCCAGTTACAGTTAATGGGAATGATACAGGAATTTGATAATCAACAGCTATAGAGCTTTTCCAAACCTGTGGCATTTTGAAATTATGGTCTACACCAGCTATTGCACTAGGAACAGTTCCCTGATCAGGAGTTATAGTAGCAGGAGCGCCCAATAATGTCCTGATTTGATTAACATCCGTTACTAAACCACCAGCGAACTGCTGAAGACGTGGATCTACAGATGTAGCTGCTCCTTTACTATTGTATTTTGTTGATGCAATAACAAGGTTCTGAACCATACCTGAATTTGTAGGCATATTAGTAAAGAATACCAAAGGAAGACGACCTGCGAACAAACCAGTACCGCCACGAACTACTAAACTTTTATTTCCCAAAACATCCCATGTAAAACCTAAACGAGGAGATACCTGAATGTTTGTACTTGGCCATGAACCAGTATCAATATGACGGCCACCAAAATCAAGATTATAGATTGCGTTATTGCGAACGACATCATCGTTATTGAATGTGATATTATCAAAACGAATACCACCAGTTAATTTAAGGTTATCGATAACATTCCACTCATCCTGCAAGTAAAGTCCGTATTGATTAAATGAAACCGATGCTGCAGGGTTATTATTTCCATTATAACCGTATGTCAAGGCAACTGTCTCTGGAGTAGCTCCGTTTAGAAAATCATCAATATTACGATATCTATAATATCCTGTGCCATTACGCATATAAGAGTTAAGCGCTGACTGGTGTTCATAACTTAGTCCAGCTGTAATTTTATGATTTCCTACGAAATAGGTGAAATTATCAGTAAGAGTAGTAACTTTATTTTCTACCTTATTATTGTAAGTAAAAAGTTCATATCCAAGAGAAATATAAGGGTCTATATTAGGAGCCGTATTTCCATTTAATATATCAATGAACGGGAAATTTGATGAATTTGTACCACGAACATCTTGAATATTACTATAAGTAAATAACAACTGATTAGATATCTTTTCTCCAAAACGACTATTCAAGTCTGCAGAAACTGTGCTTATTTTGTTTTCCATTGAATAAGCTGAATTTGCATATGTCATTGAATATGCTGAAGCACGAGGCTCTGTATAAGGTGTTTTGGTATATGCATCGCTTGAATTAGCTGCAGGCATATTCCACGACTTGTCTTTGGTATAGTTATAACGCAAAGCCAAATGATGGTTATTTGTGATATTCCAATCCAAACGAGCTAATAACTTTGAGTTATTCTCATCTGATGGGAAATCTGTAAAAGAACCTGGATCATAACCATATTTATTCTTTACAAAATCAGAAACTTTCTGTAAATCTGCAGTCTTTGTGAGAGATATATATTTTGTTATATCAGATACGCCATTGTCAGAACCTTGCCATCTGTTTATTACATTAGGAATTTTAGAGTGCTCAAAATTAGTAAAGAAGAATAGTTTATTTTTAATAATTGGGCCACCCAATGTAAATCCATAAGTAGTGTTGCGGTTTATTCCACGCTCGCCAAGATCTGCATTGTTTATACGGTTACCATGCATATTCTCATTATTATAATAAACATATGCAGTACCTTTGAATGTATTAGTACCTGACTTTGTTACGGCGTTAATACCACCACCAATAAAGTTTGACTGACGTACATCGTAAGGTGCAACAACAACCTGTACTTCATCTATAGCATCCATTGATATTGGATTACCTCCACCAGGAAGGTTTGAGCTAAGACCAAAGTTATTGTTAAGGTTTGCTCCATCTAAACGGAAGTTTGTAGAACGACCATCGCCTCCAGCGAAACTCATTCCATTTGCATAAGGAGATATACGTGCAATATCAGATATACTTCTGCTTATTGTTGGTATACTAGCAATCTGTGTATTGCTGATGTTTGTTGTTGCTCCGGTTTTCTCTTTTGAGAATTTTGATGCACGTCCACTTACTACAACTTCACCAAGTTGCTGAGCATCTTCCTGCAAATTTACATTAAAAGAGGATGTCTCACCAAGTGACAATTGCACATTGTTTATTTCTTTAGGTTTATTGCCTACATAAGAAATAACAATCTGGTAAGGACCTCCAACACGCATACCCAGAATGGTAAAGCGTCCATTTTCGTTAGTAGCAGCACGGTAGACTGTTCCAGAAGGTTTGTGAATGGCTGTAACCGTAGCTCCAACCACTACTTGATCTTGTGAAGTAATCTTTCCGTTAATGCCTGATGTAGTAACCTGTGCTAGGGCTGTAGTAGTATTTGCGAATACGCAAACAACTGCAATTAAACACGTTAGAATCAATCTTTTCATAACAGTTCGTTTTGTGTGTGATTATAAATTAATATTACGTCGGCAAAATTAAATAAAATTTCTCAAATAAACATTACATTTGTGTTAAAATTGAAAATATACTGCATAAACTGGACAATACGAAGAAAAAAATATTAATAAAATTGAGACTTGCAAAACTGAAAAATTAAAAAATTATATATATCTTTGCATCCAAATTTAATCGAACCTGGGAAAATGAAGAAATTCGTTCTTACGTCTATATTTTTTATGACAGTAATTACATTTGCGCTAGCTGTAAAGATTAAACCTGGCCCTAGGTTAATGACACAGTCTGATGGAACTATTATTACCGTATATGGATATGGCGATGAGAATATGCACTATTATATGACCTCTGATAACATTCTACTTTATAACAGTGGCAGTAATTTTTATATTGCTAAAATTGATAGTACCAATGGTGTATTATCTTCTACCGGAATATTAGCCCATAATTATGGACATAGATCTAAAGAGGAAGCAATGGCGATAGGAAAGCAGAATACTAATTATTTCTTTAACGCAAAACCAATAGAACATGTAAATTCAAAAAAGTTATATGAAAACATTGCGAACAACAGCACTTATTTTCCACATACAGGTACACCAAAAGCTCTAGTAATATTAGTACAATTTTCAGATACTATATTTAAGATAAAGAACCCCAAATATATTTTTGATAAGTATCTGAACGCAACTTCTTTTGATGAAAAAAGAGATGGAACTTTAGCTCTTAACTATGGAAGTGTAGCACAGTACTTTTCTGATATGAGCGGTGGAAGATTCCGCCCTCAATTTGATGTTTATGGTCCTGTAACACTACAACATCCATCCAGTTATTACGGCAGTGGTGATGATAATATAGAAAACCTTATTCCAGATGCATGCAAAGCTGTAGATGACTCTGTCGATTTTTCGAAGTATGATGCTAATGGAGATGGAAAAGTAGACCTATTATATATAATATATGCAGGATATTCTCAATCAATAACAAGTTATTCTGATGATCTATGGCCTAAGTCAGGTACCAATGGTTCTTTTGGTTATTATGACGGTAAACAAGTATATAGATATGGAATAAATAATGAATTAAATTATACATGGAAAGGTTATATGAATGACCATAAAACATATATAAACGGAATAGGACTTTTCTGCCATGAATTTTCTCATTGTATGGGAATGCCAGACACATATTCAACAACATCTCCTGCCAACAAATTAGATAATCAGGAAATGGAAATGTGGGATTTGATGGATGGAGGTGAATATACGAATAACGGATATTGCCCTACCCCATATACAGCTTGGGAAAAAGAATCAATGGGGTGGATTAAAATCGATACCCTTAAGACACCATCCAATATTACAATGTTGCCTCTTAATGAAGGGGGCAAAGCTTATAAAATAATAAATGATGCAGCCAGCAACGAATACTACACATTAGAAAATATACAAAATACAGGTTGGAATTCGAGTGCTTATGGCCATGGCCTGCTTATATCACATGTTAATTATATACCATCGTACTTTTATCTAGGTCAAAGTCCAAATAATATTCCAGGTAAACCATACATGACTGTATTTCCTGCTGATGGTATTTTATATAATATAAGCAATACAACTATTTCTAGTGATGAATATTATATATCTCATGCCGGTGATCCGTTCCCTGGAACTAGCAAGACCACATCCTTTACAGATACTACAACAATAATAAAATCTATTGTATATAATGGAGCTACCGGTTATATGAGCAAACCAATAACTAATATAGCAGAGGCGGCCGATGGTACTATAACTTTCCGTTTCATGGGTGGAGATACAAACAGTATTGAAAATGCAATAATAGACAATAATAAAGAAGACAATAAAATATATTCAACAAATGGGATGTATTTAGGCACTAATATGTCAATACTTCCAAAAGGTATATACATAATAAATCGAAAAAAAATAATAAAATAATATCATTATGAATTTAAAAATACGCCTGATAATAATGAATTTCCTCGAATTTGCTGTTTGGGGATCTTATCTTACATCTATGGGACGATATTTAGGTAACATAGGTATGAGCACACAAATAGGATGGTTTTATTCAATGCAAGGTATCGTTGCTATTTTTATGCCTGCCATAATAGGAATAATAGCTGATAGATGGATTCAAGCACAGCGTTTGTTGGGATTTTGCCATCTAATAGCCGGACTTTTTATGTTTGCGACAGCATGGTACGGTTTTACAGCTGGTACACATTCACAATTCAGCATTTTTTTCTCTCTTTATGGTGTCAGTATGGCATTTTATATGCCAACTCTTGCGCTATACAATTCAGTAGCATACAATGCTCTGACAAATGCAGGAATGGACACAGTAAAAGACTATCCACCTATCAGAGTCTTTGGCACTATAGGCTTTATCTGTGCGATGTGGTTTGTAGATCTTATGGGATTTCAAGCCAATCAAAATCAATTTGCAACATCTGGAGTGCTCAGCATAATGCTGTTCATATATTCATTTTCACTTCCTCAATGTAAGATAATAAAAGGTTCTCGCAAAAATAAAGACATAATAGAGGCCTTAGGATTGAAAGCCTTTCAGTTATTCAAGCAGAAAAAAATGGCAATATTTTTCATTTTCTCAGGATTATTGGGAGTAAGCCTACAAATAACTAATGGTTTTGCAAATCCGTATATTAGCAGTTTTGGGGCTATACAAGAATACGCTGGAACTTTCGGTGTAAGACATGCAAACATTCTTATATCGCTGTCACAAGTAAGTGAAACTTGTTGTATACTACTTATTCCTTTTTTCATGAAAAGATACGGAATAAAAAATGTAATGTTAATAGCAATGTTTGCATGGGTACTCAGATTCGGTCTATTTGGTGTAGGCAATCCTGGTAATGGTGTTTGGATGTTTGTGTTGTCAATGATTGTTTATGGCGTTGCATTTGACTTTTTCAATGTATCAGGATCACTATTCGTTGATAAAAGTACAGATGAAAGCATAAGATCTAGTGCTCAAGGCCTTTTCCTTTTAATGACAAACGGTATTGGTGCTACAGTTGGAACACTTGCAGCTCAAGCAATAATAAACCATTACACACATCCCACGCATATAGGTGATAATTTTTACACAGTAGGTAATTGGCAAGCATGCTGGCTTATTTTTGCAGGATATGCTTTAGTTATAGGTATTGCCTTTGCACTTATATTCAGACCAAAAAAAGTATAGAATAATAACTAATAATATAAATTTAAAAAGATGAGAAGCAGAACAGACAATTGGTTCGAATGCAAAATCAAGTATGAAAAAATGCAGGAAGATGGAACCCAAAAGAAAGTAACTGAACAATATACAGTTGATGCACTTAGCTTTACCGAAGCTGAAAAACGCATAATGGAAGAAATGTCAAGCTACATAAGTGGTGCTTTTGAAGTAAGCGACATAAAGAAAGCTTCTTATAAGGAAGTCTTCTTTGCGGATCTTGACAGTGCTGATAAATGGTACAAGACAAAGGTACAATTCATAACTATCGATGAAAAAACAGCAAAAGAAAAACGTTCTAATGTATATTACCTTGTGAATGCAGGCTCTTTCAAGGGTGCTGTTAATAGCGTAATAGAATTTATGGGACAAGGTACTATTGATTATTCAATTGCAGCCATAAATGAGACCGCTATTATGGATGTTTATGAATATGGTAAAACAAATTATAACGATAAACCAGAATACGAGGAGGCAAAATAATTATGGAAATTGACGTAGCTAAGAATTTGCACGATGTGCTTGACATTTTGCCTAATGGCGTACGTCTAGTTGCCATAAGCAAATACCATCCAAATGAATATCTGGAAGCAGCATATAATGAAGGGCAACGTATTTTTGGAGAGAGCCACGAACAGGAACTTTCAAAAAAATATGAGACACTTCCTAAAGATATTGTATGGCACTTTATAGGTCATCTTCAGACAAACAAAGTAAAATATATTGCTCCATATATATCTATGATAGAAGCAGTAGATTCACTAAAACTTTTAAAAGAAATAAATAAGCAGGCCGAAAAAAGCAAAAGGAGTATTGACGTACTTCTCGAGTTACATATTGCTAAAGAAGAAACAAAATACGGTTTATCAATTGATGAATGTCGTAATCTTCTTAAAAATGGAGAATGGCATTATATGAAAAATATCAGAATTTGTGGGTTAATGATGATGGCAAGCAACGTTGACGATGAAAATCAGATACGTTCTGAATTTACCAATGCTTCTGATTTTTTTTATGAGATAAAAAAAGATTTCTTTGAGAACGATGATTACTTTAAAGAACGCTCATGGGGAATGAGCCATGATTACAAAATAGCTTTGCAATGCAATAGTACAATGATACGTGTAGGAACCAAAATATTTGGTCCTAGAGTATACTAGTAGTAAAAAATAGTTAATACGAAAGTTATATCTTTTAATAAATGTTAGGCGTATCATTTTTTATGCATCAAACTATTGCATAATAAAAAAATAACTATACCTTTGCAGCGTGTTTTTCATGGTATTAGATTATTAAGGTTAATAAAAGATTGGTTGTCGTGAGACAATCAATTTTTTTTGTGTTTTATTTTGCGGTAAACGCGTTTTATATTATCTTTGTGCCAACATAAATTATAAAAACATGAATTACGAAGAACTCATAGAAGCTCGTGATGCCAAGACGCAAAATTTGGGAAATATGCCTATCGGTAATATATACAAGCGCCATATATCAAACAAATATATCAATATATTAAAAATTAAGGATAATCTAATAAACAATTTTTTCTTCAGCGGCGATATTAACTTTGAATACCAAGTAAATCAAACAATTAAGAATAAGCATCAACTACATTTTTCGCCAATTTTTCAAGGTGAAGACATAGTAGCATTAAAAATAGAGATGTGTAATTTTCAAAGTTTCGAGTCATTACTTTCAAAAAATCCTGCAGTTGTAGGCTCTAAACATTTTATATCTGACACAATTAATGACATATTAAACTTTACTGAACTATTACACAAAAAGAATATATATCATGTTTGCTATGCACCATCAACAGTATTATCACGCAATGGCAATAACAGTGTTTTGTTTATTTCTCACGGCTCATTCTACCAGAATATAAAAGACAGAGAATCTCTATATGGGAATTATCCAAATTATATCGCTCCAGAAGTATTAAATGGAGATACTATCGACGAGCGCACAGATATATATTCAATAGGAAAGTTTATTGAGAGCTTATTTATAGTATCTCCAATTCCTTTTCACTATAAAAGAATTGTATCACGTGCTACTAAAACAGATCCAGAAGACAGATATCAGTCTATAAATGATATGCGACATGATCTTGCAGTAAAGAAAACCCTTTATAAATTAATATTGACATGTTCAATTGCGGCTGTATTATCGATATTTGGTTTCACAATATGGTGGAATCTTACTCCTAAAAAGACTCCAATAGAATTTGTTAGCCCGGCTCCCAGACAGGCAACAGATGATCTAATTGATGACGGATTTGATCCACGAACTGAATTAGGAGTTATCACAAATGACTCAGTAAACCAAATGTCGCCTGCAGAACAAAAGAAACAGGCGGAATACGAAAAAAAGAATGAAGAAATATTTAGGAAACGCTATACATTGGCAGCTGCAAAAATAATAAATAAGATATACAATAAAAAATATATGGGCAATAACGAAAAGAAGTTTGTAGCCGGCAGTCAAGCAACACTTGACGACTTGAGCAAACTACAAACTGACTTGGGGGCTAAAGCCCATCTTCCTGACTCAAAAAGCCAAAGAATAGCAGCAGAGGTTATAGAAGGACTCACAGAACAGAAAATGTATGAGATGAAATAATAAAAATAAAATCTTATTTTTATTTTGTATTACACTTGAATTGCAGTATCTTTGCAGACGGATTTTAAATAAAAAATAATGCCTGAAATATCAGTACGCGGGCTTGAAATGCCAGAATCTCCTATACGGAAATTGGCACCACTTGCTGCCGCAGCAAAAAAAAGAGGAACCAAGGTGTACCACCTAAATATAGGGCAACCAGACTTACCGACTCCCAAGGTAGGCCTAGATGCTTTGCATCACATAACTAAAAAAGTTCTTGAGTATTCACCATCGCAAGGCTATCTTAGCTACCGCGAAAAATTAGTTGGATACTACAAAAAATACAACATAAATGTCAATGCAGACGACATCATTATAACATCAGGTGGTAGTGAAGCTGTACTTTTTGCATTTATGTCATGCCTAAATCCTGGCGACGAGATAATTGTCCCTGAACCAGCTTACGCTAATTATATGGCATTTGCTATCTCTGCTGGAGCTAAAATTCGTACTATAGCAACAACTATCGAAGAAGGATTTTCTCTTCCAAAAGTAGAAAAATTCGAAGAACTTATCAACGACAGGACGCGTGCTATAATGATATGCAATCCAAATAATCCAACTGGATATCTTTATACCAGACGAGAAATGAATCAAATACGTGATCTTGTAAAGAAATATGATCTTTATCTGTTTTCTGATGAAGTTTATCGTGAATATATCTACACAGGATCTCCATATATCAGTGCTTGCCATCTTGAAGGTATAGAACAAAATGTAGTTCTTATTGATTCGGTATCTAAGCGTTACAGCGAATGTGGAATTCGAATAGGAGCTCTTATTACGAAAAATGCAGAGGTTAGAAAAGCTGTAATGAAATTCTGCCAAGCCAGACTTTCTCCACCATTAATTGGACAAATTGTTGCAGAGGCATCACTTGATGCACCTGAAGAATATTATCGTGAAGTATATGATGAATATGTTGAGCGTCGAAAATGCTTGATAGACGGGCTCAATCGAATACCTGGTGTATACTCACCTATACCAATGGGTGCTTTCTATACAGTTGCCAAATTGCCGGTCGACGACAGTGAAAAATTCTGCCGCTGGTGTCTGGAAAAATTTAATTATGAGGGTGAAACCGTTATGATGGCACCAGCAGCAGGATTTTACACAACTCCTGGCGCAGGCATTAATCAAGTACGTATTGCTTATGTTCTAAAAAAAGTTGATCTTGAGCGTGCCCTATTTGTTCTTCGCAAAGCCTTGGAAGTATACCCAGGAAGAGTTGATGATAATAGCTAATTATGAATTTCCCTCTATATATTGCAAAAAAAATATATAACGATAAAGGCGACCGTAAAAAAGTAAGTCGACCTGCTATCAAAATCGCTACACTTGGTGTGGCGATTGGTCTTGCTGTAATGATAATTTCTGTTTGTGTAGTATTAGGATTTAAACATTCAATACGAGATAAAGTAATTGGATTCGGTAGCCATATTCAGGTAGAAGATATTATGGCCCTTAATAATCAAGACCAATATCCCATATGTATTAACGACAGTATGGTAAATGTACTTAAGGGATGCTGGGGCATTAAACATGTGCAAAAGTATGCGCTAAAGCAAGGAATCTTAAAGACAGACAAGGATTTTCTGGGCATCATGTTTAAAGGTATTGGACCTGATTACGACATAAATTTCCTAAAACAAAATCTTAAATCAGGCGAAATTCCTAAGTTTAGTGATTCCAGCAGTCAAAATAAACTTGTAATTTCCCAAATCATGGCTTCTAAGTTAAAACTAAAAGTCGGTGATAAAGTTTTTGCATACTTTATTTCTAAAGATGATGTAAGAGCTAGGCGTTTCAAAATAAGCGGAATTTATCAAACAAATATGACTAAGTTTGACCAAACATTCTGCTATACAGACATATATACTGCAATCAAACTTAATGGATGGGAAAATGATCAATGCAGTGGTGCTGAACTTCAAGTAAAAGATTTTTCAAGACTTAATGAAGTAGAGAATGTTATAGTGAAAAAAGTGAATAGGACAATAGACAAGTATGGTGAAACATATGCTTCTCAAACAATTATTGATGCAAATCCACAAGTTTTTGCATGGCTTAATCTATTAGACCTTAATGTATGGGTTATTATGGCACTAATGATTTGTGTTGCAGGATTCACTATGATAAGCGGTCTACTGATTATAATTCTTGAGCGCACTACGATGATTGGAGTCTTGAAAGCACTTGGTGCGAAAAATAAAACAATCAGGCACACCTTCCTTTGGTTTGCCGTATTCATTATAGGTAAAGGTTTAATTATAGGAGATGCATTAGGTTTAGGTCTGCTATTTCTACAAAAATATACAGGCTTAATCAAACTAGATCCTACTACATATTATGTAAATACTGTACCGATTGAAATAAATATACCATTTATTATCATTATCAATGTGATAACATTAATAATAAGTATATTCGTATTGATCGCCCCTAGTTATCTTATATCTCATATTCACCCAGCAAGATCAATGCACTTCGAATAAAAACAAAAGTTTTTTCAATCCTCATTATGAGGACTATATAAAAAAGTATCCCCGAGAGCACTCATCTGCTGTCGGGGACTATTTTTGTACTCACTAGTACAATAAACACATGTATAATTAATTTTCTGAATTAATCTTATTTATACAGATATCTCTTTATACTCTTTTTAGGCGTTTTATCAAACTCCTGAGTATGCATTTCTATTGCTGATAATCTCTCATATGATGGTAATATCTGATTCAATTCCAAAAGATTCTGTTCCATTATCTTTTCAATATCATCATCATTAAATTCCATTTCTTTAGCACCTTCATAATCAGGATGTACAAGAGCTATCAATTTATTGTCACGCTGCACTACAACGCTTTCAACAACCAT
Organism: Xylanibacter oryzae DSM 17970; assembly: GCF_000585355.1. NCBI lineage: Bacteria > Pseudomonadati > Bacteroidota > Bacteroidia > Bacteroidales > Prevotellaceae > Xylanibacter > Xylanibacter oryzae. The sequence continues at coordinate 1,391,682 of NZ_KK073873.1, forward strand.
AGTCATACTATTTAATTTATCCTCAATTTCTTCAGGATATATATTTTGCCCATTAGGTCCGAGTATCATATTTTTACTACGACCCTTAATATAAACATTACCATTACTATCCATTAAGCCCAGATCACCAGTATGGTACCACCCATCACTATCTAAAGCTTGTGCTGTTGCCTCTGGGTTCTTATAATATCCGAGCATTATATTTAGTCCCTTAGCAATTATCTCTCCTGGTATATTTTCAGGGTCAGAACTATCTATCTTTACATTCATATGAACAACAGCCCTACCACAAGATCCAGGTGCAAAAGACTTGTAGTCGCTATAACAAATTATAGGTGCACACTCAGTAGCCCCATATCCAACAGTTATAGGGAATTCGATTTGATGCATAAAACTTTCAACTTCATTGCTTAAAGCTGCTCCGCCTACTATGATCTCATAGAATCTACCTCCAAATGCATTGACAACCTGTTCACATATTTTTTCACGAACCTTCTTACTTATCACCGGCATATTCAAAAGTAAGCGCATGCGGTTATTTTGAATTTTAGGAAAAACCTTCTTTCGTACGATTTTCTCTATGACAAGAGGTACTGCAATAATTATTGCTGGTTTGATATCAGCAAAAGCCTGAGCTATAATTACAGGACTAGGTACACGAGTAAGAAAGAATATATGACACCCATAGCAAAATTCAAATATAAATTCAAAAGCCATGCCATACATATGCGCTAAGGGTAATATGCTGATAGTATTATCACCACTATTAATTTTTGTCCCTAAAACATGAAAAGCGAAATCAAGATTGCCCCACATTGCCCTATAAGGTATCATTACCCCCTTGGAAAAGCCCGTAGTACCACTCGTATAATTTATTAGAGCCATCTCCTCAGGATCAGAATCTATATAATAATGAACATTATTAGAGCGAAATGCTTTGGGATATTTATGACCAAACATCTCATTTAGATGTTCACGTGCATAAGTAAGCTTATCTGTACGTGAAATAACGACCGAATAATCAGGTATATAAATTATTCCTTCCAAGTTTGGCATTTTTGTTGCATCAATAGTAGTAGCAACAACGTCCCCGACAAAAAGGATTTTTGCTTCACAATGATTTACGATATTGTGAATCTGCTCACCGGTAAATTCATGAAGTATAGGAACTGCAATAGCTCCATAAGTAAGTGTAGCTAAGAATGCAACAGCCCAGTTCGCACTGTTACGTCCACACAATGCTATCTTATCACCTCTGGTAACACCAGAATTTTCGAACATTATGTGAAGTTTTTCTATCTTGCGGGCTACATCTTTGTATTGCAATGTTACTCCTTTATAGTCAGTAAGAGCATCAAGATCCCAATTTTTTATTATCGACTTTTCTATATATGAATTGAAACTAGGTATAATTTCCATTGCACAATTTTATAAATTTTGTGCAAAGATAGCATGTTATCTGCACACCCCAAAATATTTTGTGCAATATTTTAGTTTTATTCTACAAAACTATAATAAAAACTGTAAAATAGGACAATCTAGCTAATCATCAAGCAATGTTGAATTCCTCACACGACTTAAAGTTTCTGGAGTCATTTGCAAATAACTTGCTATATAATTCATCGGAGCACGTAACACTATTTGAGGCTGCATCTTACATAACTTTTTATATCTATCCTGTGCTGTTTCAAATCTTAGCATATCCGCATGAACCTGAGACTGTATAAGAGACTCTTCGAGAATCTTTCTATACAATATCTGGATATTACCATTATGTAAAGCTATTTCTTCCAGACTCTGGCGTGGCAATCCATATATTATAGAGTTTTCAATAGCCTCTATTTGCAACTTCGTAGGACGCTCCTTAAATAAACTTTCAATACTCATCACTATATTACCTTCCACTTGCAAATGTTCAGTAAGCTCCTTGTCATTTTTAAAGTAAAATAATCTTACCAACCCTCTGTCTACATAGTATATATAATGGCACACTTCGCCTTCTTTTAGAACAAGTTGGCCCCTAGAGAATTTCATAGGTACAAGAATACTCTCCAGCAAACTTAATTCATCTAGAGTCATCGTACTATACTTACGTGCCAATTCTCTGGCAACATCATGTTTAGTGTTTAGTAATTCTTTCATTATCTCTCCTCCAATAATTTTCGTTTTAGTCTAATTTAAGCACAGCAAGGAAAGCCTTCTGAGGAACTTCCACATTACCTATCTGCTTCATCCTCTTCTTTCCTTTTTTCTGTTTTTCCAATAACTTTCTTTTACGGCTGACATCACCACCATAACATTTTGCCGTAACATCTTTTCTTACGCACTTTATTGTTTCACGCGCAACAATTTTTGCACCTATTGCCGCTTGTATAGCTATATCAAATTGCTGACGCGGTATTAAGTCCCTTAGTTTTTCGCACATTCTACGTCCGAAAATATTAGATATTTTGTCCTCACGGAGCAACCATCCAAGTCCAAGAAGTAAATTAGAATCTGTTTCTTTGGTGACATTTTTCAGACTATTATAGTCTTGCCCTTCATTTTGATTGAGAGATTTCCAGATTGCACCAGCAACCTCACCAGCTTTTTCCTTAAACATATTACTTTACACCTATTATTAAAATTCGATTGCAAATATAAGCTTATTTTTAATAATAGCCAAACTTTTATTTGCAAATATGCAAATCTTTTCATAACTTCGCATCAATATAATTATCTTTGATTTATATTTATTATACAACATGATTCACAATTATTATAAATCCATGTCAATCAGATCATTAAGTTTATCTGCAGCAATGTTTGTATTTTCATTTTCATTATCAGGATGTCATGAATCAATGGAAAAGCGCTGCGCTCGTGAAGCAAGAGAGTATACACAAAAATTATGTCCAGCCCCTATAGCAAAAGACATTATTATAGACAGTATGGGATTTGATGAATCCACCCTCACGCTGAATTACTATTATTCATTAAAGAACAAATTAGACGATACAAACGTTATTAGTCATTCGAGATCCAGCATGCACAAACAATTACTTGAAGCTATACGAAACACTACAAGTATAAAGTCTTACAAAGATAATGGATACAATTTCGGCTATACATACTATTCATCATCACAACCTAATGTAATTTTATATCACATAGTCTTTCACAAAAAAGATTATAAATAAAAAATCAGCCCCCATATTAAAGGAGGCTGATCACTCATCGTATTAAAGATGAATATCTCATTGTTTTTTCAACTCTTCAAGAGCACGACATAATTGATCTGGGCAACTTGTATTTTTTGTCCCACAACGTGTACCATCCAATTTTGATATAACGTCATCAATTTTCATGCCTGTGATTAATTTGCTCATTCCTTTAAGGTTTCCATTGCATCCACCAAAAAAGAACACCTGTTTTATCACATTATTTTCATCAGCAGTAACATCTATGAGTTGACTACAAGTACCTAAAGTTTTATATGCAATATGTTTCAGAGCCATTATTATTCTTCAGAATCACATTCATCAGGTTTCATATTTGTATACACGCTCTGAACATCATCATCGTCTTCAAGCAGATCCACCATTTTGTCAATAGTTTCACGCTCTTCGGTCGTAACATCTTTCAGATCATTAGGTATACGTGTAAATTCAGCACCAGTTACATCAAAACCGTTACCCTCAAGATATTTCTGGATATCTCCGAAACTCTTAGGATCACCGTAGATAGTTATTTCACCAGCCTCTTCATCCTCATCATATTCATCATCAACCCCATAGTCGATAAGTTCAAGAATAAGCTCATCCATTTCCAGCCCGTCCTTTTTCTTAAAAGAGAATACACACTTCTGGTCAAACAAGAAAGACAGCGAACCCATTGTACCAAGGTTTCCACTGAACTTATTAAAAATAGCACGTACGTTACCTACAGTCCTGGTTGTATTATCAGTAGCAGCATCAACGAATACAGCCACTCCATGAGGACCATATCCCTCATATGTCACCTCCTTATAGTCGCTTTGGTCTTTACCCATAGCATTTTTGATAGCACGTTTAACATTTTCGTTAGGCATGTTTTCACGCTTAGCGTTCTGTATTATTGCGCGCAGATGAGGGTTATTCTCAGGATCAGAACCACCAGCACGTACTGCGATAGCTATCTGTTTTCCTATCTTAGTGAATGTACGGGCCATATGACCCCATCTCTTTAATTTCGTAGCCTTACGATATTCAAATGCTCTTCCCATTGGAGTAAATTTTTATTTTGTTTAATTTTATATTCTGATATTTATCTAAGTTCTGCACTAAGTTTTGATTTCAAATTTGCTATTAGTTTCTTCATAATAGCATCAATCTGTTTGTCATTTAGTGTATTCTGTTCATCTTGCAATATGAAGTTAACAGCATAACTTTTCTTTCCTGCAGGTAGGTTTTTGCCTTCATAGACATCAAACAGTTCAACTCTTTTAAGTAGTTTTTTGTCTGTCTGTCTTGCTATTTCCTCTACTTGAGCGAATTCTACGTTTTTATCAAGCAGAAGAGCCAAGTCACGGCTTACTGCAGGATACTTGCTTATTGGTTTGAATTCAAACTTAGCCTTACGTATAACCTTCATAAGAGCAGTCCAGTTTAAATCTGCGAAGAACACATTGTTGTCTATATCCATTTTCTTCTGCAGTTTCATGCTCATCACGCCCATTTCAACAAGAGTTTTTCCACCCCTGTTTTGTATAGTTAATCCTCTAGACAAAATATCATTTTCATTGTTTTTTGTTACAATCATACCTTCTGTCACTCCTATACGACGCAGTATATTATAGACACAAGCTTTCAATTCAAAGAAAGAACTATCCTCATCAGGATGTGCCCAAGAACCTTCCACTCGCTTGCCTGTTATCCACAGTCCCAAGTGATAATCTTCACTATACGCACGAGTAGGCTCATCTGCATTTTTCTTTTCAGCTGCAAAATGATAACAATTGCCAAATTCAAAGAAGCGCAAATTTGCATTCTTTCTATTAGCATTACGTACAATACTCTCTAATCCACCAAACAGAAGAGTTTGCCTCAAAACGCTTAAATCTGCACTTAGCGGGTTCATTAATTTCACGCATGCCTCAGCTGGATAAGAATCTATTCCATCATAATATTCAGCTTTTGTAAGAGAGTTGTTAAGTATTTCATTGAATCCACATCCCACGAGTTGCTCACCTACAATATTCTCAAGTTTATGCTTATGATCCTCTTCACCCTTTATAACAAGGCACCCTTTCAACTGAGAAGGAATTTCCACGTTATTATAACCATAAATACGCAGTATATCCTCTACTACATCACAAGGACGCTGCACATCGACACGATAGGCAGGAACATCTAGCAACATATCAGTCTCGCTTTCGCTTATAATTTTCATCTCAAGACTAGTAACAATACTTTTTATCGTATCCTTAGATAAATCCTTACCTATAAGATTATTAATATAATCATACTTTAGATCTACACTATAATTTGGTAAAGGTTCTGGATATACATCTTTTATCTTCATAGACACTTTACCTCCGGCGAGTTCCTTACACAACATCGCAGCCTGTTTCAGTGCATATATTATGCCATTAGGATCAATTCCGCGCTCAAACCTAAACGAAGCATCTGTACTCAGTCCATGACGCCTTGCGCTCTTACGAATCCATGTAGGATGGAAATAAGCGCTTTCAAGTACTACATTTTTAGTATTTTCATAAGTACCACTTCCCTTGCCTCCAAATATACCTGCGATACACATTGGCTCTTCAGCATTGCATATACTCAGATCATGAGAACCAAGAGTATGTTCCTCGCCATCTAATGTTACGAATTTAGAACCTTCAGGTTGTGTACGCACCACTATCTGATTCCCTTTTACCATATCTGCATCAAAACAATGCATTGGTTGCCCGTAAGCCATCATGATATAGTTCGTTATATCCACTATATTATTAATAGGGCGCAAACCTATCACGCGTAGTTTATCCTGCAACCATTTAGGGCTCTCCTTCACATCACAATCAGTAATACTTATACATGCATAACGTTTACAAGCCTCGTTATTTTCTATAGTGACACCAATAGGCATATCATTATTATCAACCTTAAATGCATCACAAGAAGGACGATGTAAACTGGTTTTATATCCATTCTGTATCAACCAAGCATACAGATCCCTTGCCACTCCATAGTGAGACAAAGCATCAGCGCGGTTAGCAGTAATGTCTATTTCTATTACCCAGTCACTTTCAAGATGATAATATTCAGCAGCTGTCTGTCCAACAACAGCATTTTCAGGCAGTACAATTATTCCTGCATGATCATTTCCAACACCTATTTCATCCTCGGCACAAATCATACCGAAACTGTCGACTCCACGTAGTTTTGATTTTTTAATAACGAATTCGTTATCTCCATCATATAATATACACCCTAAGTCAGCTACTATAACCTTTTGTCCTGCTGCCACATTTGGTGCTCCACAAACTATTTGTGAAGGATTTTCGTGACCTAGGTCAACTGTTGTTACATGAAGATGATCAGAGTTCGGATGTATGTCACAAGTAAGAACCTTACCAACATACAATCCTTTCAATCCACCTTTAATACTTTGCACTTCCTCAAGAGCGTCAACTTCAAGTCCTGTAGAAGTCAGAGCATTGCACACCTGTTGTGGTGTCAAGTCAAAGTCAACGTATTCCTTAAGCCATTTGTAAGAAATATTCATTATAATGATTATTAAATATATTCAATTTTCGCACAAAATTACGAAAATTTCATCAGTCTAGCAAACGTTTGAGTAAAAAACTTATATTTTTATAAGGTCTAATATTGTCTTTACAGTCTCTTCCACTCCCAATTCACCCACATCAAGGCAGACATCATAATTACGCGCATCATAACGGTCTTTCCCTGTAAACGTTTTTGTAAACAGTTCTCTTTGATAATCATTATCTTCTATCATCTTCCTTGCATCGTCCTCACCAATTTTAAATTTCTGCATTATCGTCTTTATCCTCACGCCAATATCGGCATGAAGAAACACCTTTAGCGTATTAGGTGTATCACAGAATACATCAAAGGCGGATCGACCTATTACCACACACGACTCTTCTGCAGCAATATCTTTAATTATATTCGATTCAATAACGAACAATTGTCTGGATGTTATTTCTGTACTAACTCCTGTATAATATTCATTTACCTCCACAAACGATTCATAGAACTTAGCGAAGTCCTCCCACCAGGAAGGTCTTCGCTTTTCTATTTTATCTATTACATCCTCCGACACATTAAACTTTTCAGCCGTTCCCTTCAGCACCTCTTTGTCAATCATCTTGACTCCAAGTTTTTCAGCCAATATCGCACCTATTTTATGTCCAGAAGAACCAAATTCGCGGTTCACTGTTATCACAAATTTCGAATTAGTATTCATGGTTCTATCATTTATCAAAGTTATATTTCGGTAGCAAATATAAAAATTTATTCAGATACACGCAAATAATTTGCCATTGATTCCGCACATCTCTCGCCATCCACACCTGCAGATACTATTCCACCGGCATATCCGGCACCCTCGCCACACGGGAACAACCCCTTTATACGAACATGCTGCAAGGTCTCTTTGTCCCTAAGTATTCTTACAGGAGATGACGTTCTGGTTTCCACAGCTATCAACAAAGCCTCATTTGTAAGGAATCCACGACTCATCTGTCCAAACTTTTCAAATCCTTTCTGCAGTCTTTTTGTCACCATATCAGGTAGCCAGAAATGAAGAGGACTACTTACAAGTCCTGGTGCATAACTGCTCTTAGGCAAATCATAGCTAAGTTTACCTTTTACAAAGTCAGCCATACGTTGTGCAGGTGCGGTCTGTTTCATATTACCTTGCTGCCAACAGTTTCGTTCCAGTTCCTCCTGCATAGTCATCATTTTTAGGACATCGTCGCCATCCACATCTTCAGGATGCAGTTCAACAACCATACCACTGTTGGACCATTCCGTACCACGATTGCTCGGGCTCATTCCGTTCACTACAATCTGCTGATTATCAGTTGCTGCAGGTATCACGAATCCACCCGGACACATACAGAAAGAGTACACCCCTCTACCATCTATTTGTGTCACGAAACTGTATTCGGCAGCAGGCAAATACTTACCTCTACCCTGTTTATTATGATATTGTATTTGATCTATAAGATCAACAGGATGCTCAAGCCTTACACCCACTGCCAATCCCTTAGCCTCTATTTCTATTTTTGCCTCGGATAAATAACGATATACATCTCTTGCCGAATGACCGGTAGCCAATATAACCGGACCACGATACGATTCTTCCTTACCAGTTGCAAGATTAATAGACTCCACTCCTATAACTTCATCATTTTGAATAGTGAGCCTTGTCATCTTAGTTTGGAAGTGCACCTCTCCACCTGATTCCAATATTGTTTTACGCATATTCTCTATTACCCTTGGCAATTTGTCCGTACCAATATGCGGATGTGCATCAGCCATAATCGATGTAGAAGCACCATGCTGGCAAAACACATTAAGTATTTTTTCAGTACTGCCACGCTTCTTGCTTCTTGTAAAAAGTTTTCCATCAGAATAAGCACCGGCGCCCCCCTCACCGAAACAGTAATTGCTTTCACCGTCTACCTTCTGGGTCTTGGTTATCATAGACAAGTCAATCTTGCGTTCATGTACATCCTTTCCACGCTCCAAAATTACAGGTTTCAGTCCAAGTTCAATTAATCTGAGCGCAGCAAACAGTCCACCGGGACCTTCACCTATTACAAGTACTCTCATTCCATTAGACACATCACCATATTCAGTCTTCACATATTCATCATCAGTAGGCATTTCATTAATATACACCCTGACTTTCAGATTCACATATATAGTACGTTGCCTTGCATCAACACTTCTTTTCAATATTCTCACTTTAGTCACCGTACGAGCATCAAGCCCATTCTCTTCAGCAAGATAATCTGTCAAGACATTTTCACTGGCAGCCACCTGAGGCAGCACCCTTATTTGATATTCTTTAATCATAATTTACTTATTCATATTTTTAGAAAGGATATGCAAGACGCTCACACACCCCCTCAATTCTCTGCAAATTTAATCAATTATCCCCTAAATTAGTTGGTTATGAAGATATTTCTTATTAAATTTGCCGTGATTTTTGCAAAAATCACACACAGAAGGTAAATTTCTCCCCGTTTGTTTTGGGGGCAACATATAAAGATTAAGATAAATGAAAGTATTAAAATTCGGCGGAACATCCGTAGGTTCCGTAGAAAGCATTCTAAGCTTAAAAGAAATCGTTGAGAAACAGACTCAACCAGTTATTGTCGTTGTAAGTGCATTAGGAGGCATTACCGACAAGCTAATTTCGACCTCCCTTCTGGCTGTAAAAGGTGATTCGACTTATAAGAGCGAATTCAATGCCATGGTAAAGCGACATCATGACATGATCGACACCATAATTACCGATACAGACAAGCGCGTTCAACTTTTCAACACTGTAGATAAAATGCTAGAAGAACTCAGCAGTATTTATCACGGTGTCTACCTCATTCACGACCTCAGTCCAAAGACCCAAGATGCCATCGTAAGTTACGGTGAGCGCATCAGCAGTAACATTGTAGCCAAGCTTATAGATGGGGCACAATGGTTCGACTCACGTGAATTCATCAAGACAGAAAAGAAGCACGGTAAACATTTCCTAAACAGCGAAGTCACCAATCATTTGGTACATCAGACATTCAATCACATTCCCAAAGTATCACTAGTTCCTGGCTTCATTAGCCGCGACAACAATACCGGCGAAACCACCAATCTTGGTCGTGGAGGAAGCGATTATACAGCTTCAATCATAGCAGCCGCACTTGATGCGGAGCAACTGGAGATATGGACAGATGTAGACGGTTTCATGACTGCCGACCCGAAAGTTATACACACAGCATATACAATCAACGAACTGAGTTATGTAGAAGCCATGGAGCTTTGCAACTTCGGTGCAAAAGTAATCTATCCTCCTACAATATATCCGGTTTGCATCAAGAATATTCCTATACTTGTAAAGAACACCTTCAATCCAGAAGGCGAAGGCTCTATTATCAAAAAGAAGATTGTCAACGACACAAAAGTTATCAAGGGAATATCAAGCATCAGCGGTACCACACTTATTACCGTTACAGGTCTCTCCATGGTCGGTGTCATCGGTGTCAACCGCCGCATCTTCACAGCCCTTGCCGATAATGGAATTTCTGTATTTATGGTGTCACAGGCATCTTCCGAAAACTCTACATCAATAGGCGTAAAAGATTCAGATTCTGCCGAAGCCATACGTGTACTCGACCATGAGTTTGCCAAAGAGATAGCCACTGGTGCTATGTTCCCTATGCATGCAGAGAGCGGACTTGCCACAATAGCCATTGTCGGTGAGAATATGAAACATACCCCGGGTATCGCAGGTAAATTATTTGGTACTCTTGGCCGTAGCGGTATCAGTGTTATCGCCTGCGCCCAAGGAGCTTCAGAGACAAACATCTCATTCGTTGTAGACTCTAAGTATCTGCGCAAATCATTAAATGTAATTCACGATTCATTCTTCTTGTCCGAGTATAAAGTACTCAATTTATTTATCTGCGGTGTCGGAACTGTTGGCGGACATCTCATCGAACAGATTGCATCACAGTATGAAGAACTAAAAGCCAATAGCTGCCTTAAACTTAATGTTGTAGGTATATCAAGCAGTCACAAAGCCATATACAACCGTGAAGGGCTCAACCTTAGTGACTATCGTAAGCAATTAAATTCTTCACCTGAAAGCGACTCTAAAAAACTGTGCGAGGAAATAATCAACATGAATATTTTCAACAGCGTTTTTGTAGACTGCACAGCCAGCAAAGACATTGCCGACCTATATCAAACATTCATTGAGCACAACATATCCATTGTTGCAGCCAACAAGATAGCAGCCTCAAGCGACTACGACAGCTACACGAACCTTAAACAGACAGCTCTGGCCCGTGGTGTAAAATTCCGCTACGAGACCAACGTTGGAGCCGGCCTTCCTATTATAGGAACCATCAACGATCTTAAGAATTCTGGTGATAAGATATTAAAGATTGAAGCCGTTCTTAGCGGTACGCTGAATTTCATATTCAATGAAATATCTGCCGAAGTTCCATTTTCAGAGACCGTAAAGCGCGCTAAAGAACAAGGATACAGTGAACCGGACCCACGTATAGACCTTAGTGGCAAAGACGTGATACGCAAACTCGTAATTCTTACACGCGAAGCAGGATATAAAGTTGAACAAGACGACGTAAATAAAAATCTTTTTGTACCCGATTCATTCTTTAAAGGAACGATAGAAGACTTCTGGAATAATCTGCCCAGTCTTGATGCAGACTTTGAGAAACGCCGCAAAAAATTAGAAACAGAAGGAAAGCATTGGCGCTTTGTTGCCAAAATGGATCACGGCAATACAAGTGTTTCACTTGAAGCAGTAGACCAGAAACATCCATTCTATGGTCTTGAAGGCTCAAACAACATAGTCATGCTGACCACAGAGCGTTACAAAGAATATCCAATGCTCATCCAGGGATATGGAGCCGGAGCCGGAGTTACAGCAGCCGGAGTCTTCGCCAACATTATGAGCATAGCCAACATATAAAGACTAAGCCAACTATAAATGAAACATATAATAATTTTGGGCGACGGCATGGCCGACCACTCTGTTGAAAAGCTGGGCGGTAAGACACTTCTTCAGTATGCCAACACCCCATATATGGACATGCTTGCCCGCAAAGGCAAGACAGGCCGCCTCGTTACTATACCCGACGGGTTCCTGCCTGGAAGTGAAGTAGCCAATACTGCAATTCTCGGATATGACCTCAATAGTGTATACGAAGGTCGCGGACCTCTTGAGGCCGCCAGCATAGGTTACGAGATGCAGTCTGATGATATGGCTATACGTTGTAATATTGTATGTCTCCAAGATGGAAAGATAAAGAACCATCACGGAGGCCACCTCAAAACCTCAGAAGGTGATATGCTTATCAAATATCTCGACGAGCACCTCGGCAATGAAAAGATCAAATTCATCACCGGCATACAGTATCGCCATCTTCTTGTTATTAAAGGTGGCAACAAGCACCTCGTATGCGCACCTCCGCATGATCACCCCAACGAGCATTGGAGACAACTACTGGTAGAACCCGAAGAAGGATATACAGATCAAACAGATGCAGGACGCATGTCTGCAAAAGAGACAGCCGATCTTATCAACGACTTAATATTAAAATCTCAGAAATTGCTTGCAGAGCATCCTTTTAATAAAGAACGCGCTAGCAAAGGCAAAGACCAAGCCAATTCTATATGGCCATGGAGCGGCGGTTACCGCCCGCAAATGGACCCGATAAGCAAAAAATATCCTCAGGTTAAGAGCGGTTCTGTAATTTCAGCCGTAGATCTCATCAGAGGTATCGGTCATTATGCCGGTCTTCGCAACATCATAGTAGAAGGAGCTACCGGATTAGCCGACACCAATTACGAAGGTAAAGCCATGGCTGCAATAGAAGCACTGCGTCACGAAGACTTTGTTTTTCTTCATATAGAAGCCAGCGACGAAGCAGGGCACGATGGAGATTTGCCTCTTAAACTGAAAACCATTGAGAATCTTGACCGTCGTATAGTAGGTCCTATTTACGAAGAAGTAAAACAATGGCAAGACGATCCGGTATGCATTGCCGTACTCCCCGATCATCCCACACCAGTCGAAATACGTACCCACGTCAAAGAACCGGTACCATTTCTTATCTACTATCCAGGCATAGAACCGGATGATGTACAAGTATATGATGAGCAGAGTACCGTCAGCGGCAGCTACGGCATGCTTCGCCTCAATCAGTTCATGGACACATTCATGTCTATAAAATAACATGCGAAAAAACAAGTAAAACAATGAAATACTATAGTACCAACAAAGAAGCACCCTTAGCAACACTCCACGAAGCTGTGGTTAAGGGACTGGCAAGCGATAGAGGTCTTTATATGCCTGAAAACATAAAGAAATTGCCTGAAGAATTTTTCGACAATATCCAGAACATGTCATTTCAGGAGATAGCATATACTGTAGCAGACGCCTTCTTCGGTGAAGACGTAGACCCCGAATCACTCAAAAAGATAGTATACGACACACTGTCATTCGACTGTCCGGTAGTAAAAGTCACCGACAATATATACAGTCTTGAACTGTTCCATGGTCCAACCCTCGCCTTCAAAGACGTAGGTGCACGCTTTATGGCCCGTCTGTTACAGTACTTTATCCATCAGGAAGGCAAAGAAGAAGTCAATGTACTCGTAGCTACCAGTGGTGACACAGGCTCAGCCGTAGCTAACGGGTTCCTAGGTGTAGAAGGCATTCATGTATATGTATTATATCCCAAAGGTAAAGTAAGCAAAATACAAGAGAGTCAGTTCACCACATTAGGCCGTAACATCACCGCCATAGAAATAGACGGAGTGTTCGACGACTGTCAGGCACTTGTCAAGAGTGCATTCATGGACGAAGAACTCAACAATCACATGAAACTGACATCAGCCAATTCCATCAATGTAGCGAGATTCCTGCCACAGGCATTCTATTACTTCAACGCCTATGCACGTATGAAAGCCCAAGGACTTGCCGATAACCTTGTAGTCTGCGTACCTAGTGGCAACTTCGGCAACATCACAGCCGGCCTCTTCGGTCACAAAATGGGCCTGCCGATCAAACGCTTCATAGCCGCCAACAATTCAAACGATATATTCTATAAGTATCTCATGACAGGCAAATACGAGCCGAAACCAAGCAAGCAGACCATTGCCAATGCCATGGACGTAGGTGCGCCAAGTAATTTTGCCCGTGTTTACGATCTATACAAAGGCAACCACGATGCCATCACATCATATATCAGCGGTGCTACATACAGCGACCAGCAGATACGCGAAACGATGTCAGAGTGCTACAAGTCTACAGGATATATACTCGATCCACACGGAACATGCGGTTACAGAGCATTAAAAGAAGGATTAAAACCAGGAGAAACAGGTGTTTTCTGTGAGACCGCCCATCCTGCTAAATTCAAAGATACAGTCGAACCTATCATAAATGCAAAAGTTGAAATACCAACACGCCTTGCCGAATTTATGAAAGGCATCAAAAAGAGTATTCCAATGGCCAAAGACTTTGCTTCGTTCAAAACATTTCTTATGAGACAGTAGTCACATCACTATATTAATATATAATAAAAGCCCCCGCAACTAAATAGTTTCGGGGGCTTTGTTAGTCTACTCTAGACTTTTAGACTCCACAGTAAGAAACAAATATCACAAAAGCTACTGCTACAACTGCAAGGGCTACCATTGAATAATAAAACCCTTTTACCATTTTGTGTTTTCTTACATTGTTTCTCTGCTCCCTGTGGAACACTTCTCTAGCATCTTCCATTTCTTTATACTACTTGTTTAAAATTATTCTTATAGTAAATTGTTCAATAATCTTATAATTTCTGCAAAGTTACAAAAAAACTACAAGACTGCCAAAAAAACATTAAAAAAAAACAAAAGTTAAATGTAATATATAAGATTTATATTTAATGTCAATAAGCCTGTTTATCACCTTTTATAACCATCAACACCGTATGCATTATAATGACTATATCCTGCCAGAATCCCCAACTCTCGATATATTCAATATCTTTCTCCACACGCTTTCTCATATCATCCACGGTCTTCGTTTCACCACGACAACCACTCACCTGAGCAAGTCCTGTTATTCCCGGTCTAACCAAGTGTCTTATCATATACTCACTGATTATCTTACCATAATACTCAGTATGAGCAACCATATGCGGCCTTGGCCCAACGATACTCATATCACCTTTTAGCACATTGATAAACTGAGGCAATTCATCAATATTATAATGCCTTATAAAATATCCAAACTTAGTAACCCTATTATCATCCTTGGTAGCCTGCTTCCGGTCAGCGTCATCATTTATATCCATACTCCTGAATTTATAGCAGATAAATGATCTGCCATCATATCCCGTACGTTCCTGCTTAAAGTATATAGGTCCTGCACTAGTCAACTTTGTCACTATTGCTACTATAGCATATACTATCGGATATATTGTACATAAGAATAACAACGATACTGAAACATCAAATATTCTCTTATAGCACCTGTTTCTCATTTTAAGCAAAGGTTCATGCCTTGTAGCCAAGATATACGTATCACCGAATCTATAAGGATACACATACGAAGTTCTGCCTACCATCATATCAGGCATATAATATACCCTCAATACATTCTGATAACAGGCATTAAGCACAATTTTCATTCTCTCATCATCATACAATGGCCTATATATAAACACATCATGCAGGCTATGACTCTTTATATATTCCACAGCATCATCCACACCTCCCAGTCTTTTTGCACCGACGGCATCTTCATCCAGTTCACCATCAGTGAATATACCCATCAGGTTAAGTCCATTCCATCTGTCATTCAGCACATCCACAATATCATTTGTAGAAGGTCCATATCCTATAATTATCGAACTCAGGTTATACTTTCCCAAGTGCCTTACATGCTTCACGGCTTTCCTTACAATCATTCTCTCCACACTTATCAGCATAAAAGCAGCAAAACAAAGCAAAACAGCCTTTATAAAACCAGGAGTCGGAACCTTTGCCATACTAGCCAAGGTCATGAATATCAGTAACGAAAGAGGTATTGTCCTAGACGCATTTCTCAGTTCCTCCTGAGGCTTAGTCAGTCTTTCATGAGCCGAAATGCTTATGGTATTGATAGAGATGAAATAAGATATATTAAATAGAAACCAGTACAAGAAGTTATGTTCAAACAGTAGATTGTCAAACCTCAGCCACATATCAGCAAAATAGTAAATCAAATAACCTACATTTACTGTAGCCATATCTATCATTGCCACTATAGCAATCAAACAGTATACCTTATTATATGCTGATTTCATAATTATACAATTCTAGTAAGACATTTAATGTTCATAGCCATCAAAGTCTTACAAAGATATAATTTTTCAAGTGAAATCCAACATATTAATCAATATATTTTTATATTTCTCCAATAAAATTTTACTAGACTACGCACACAGTCATCAGAACTTTCTGAATGTTAGTCTTAACTTCTTTGATTCTAACACCATATTATCACTATTCAGTAATTGAATTTTAAAATGTTCATCTAGCGAAGTCAGCCCAAATGGTGCTACATTCTTTAAGTCATACATTTCACTGCCATCTGCAGCAGCGGTACTTAACTTTAGAGAATCCCTTGTCTGATCAAAATGGAACATAAAGCCACCGTTTCCAACAGGATACGAATAAGCATTTATCTCCAGCAACCTGAACTGTACCGCATAGAATATCTGCCAGTTTTTTGTATCAGTCGAACCTCCTCCAATAGTATCAACCCGCATAAGTTGCCAATTACCATCCATATCACCATTATTAGACGCATCCAGAGTGCAGCCAGCTAATGTCATAGTAAGCACAGCAGCAAACAATATCAATATCTTTTTCATTTTCGTTTCCAGTTTAATATACCCGTTTTAGCCACCGTTATCTGCATACCTGTGTTGTTGCCCAGCAATTGTCCTCTGTCTATTGCCAGTCCTCCTTTGATGCTCCATCCATCAGTATTCCATTTCATTACCCTTTTCGGCATCGTATAAGTCACCTCCGCCAGCATACTGAAGTTTTTCCGTATGTCATTATAAGGAACGAAATATGTACCCCATCCCCTCTGCGTAGTCAGCAGCATTCTGTAATGCAAGTTAGCCGTAGGGTCTCCTGATATACCAATATGATAAGCTATGAATCTATTGTCTTTAATATAAAGATATCCATCATCATTGTATACAGGCGACAGATATAAAGGATTGCCTATTACGTTCCCCCAATGCTGCCATCCGATATACGTACCGTGATTGTAATAATCATCCCTTCCTCCAATGTGATTAGAAATAGTCTGAGTATGATCAAAATATATAGGACCACTCTGATACTTAGTATATAGATATTCAGCCACTACAGACGATATCCACCTGTTATGCGGCAAAGTTATTTCCACGCCAAACATGCCATCCTTCGGATCATATACAATATATCTACTGTTAACATGATCATTCCATTGTTTTCCCTTGCCATAACCATCGAAATCAAGAAAATACATAGCAGAACCATCTTCAAAAAAATGATCATAATATACCCTTGCCTTCCATGAACTGAATTTATAGCTTACACTCAGCATCAATGATCCAAGTTGGTCACCCTCAGCCGTATATAAATCATCGTCATTAGGTACATCCGTAGGTATCAAAGCACGTGCAAAATCACCTAAATCAGCACCATAATTATACCATTTGCCCCCCTGGTAAACCTTACCCCCAAACAGAGTTGCCATTTCCAGTCCGGCTTCCACTACCAATGGATGCTTATCCTCGTTACCAAACCTTAAATAAGCTGCTTTACTATGATATAATACATTTTTTTGATGCTTTATACCCTTAGTGTCAAAGTTCTCCTGCCAATTACCATCGGTCATTATTCCATAAGAGAGATGTCCTTTCAGCGATATAAAGCCATTCAGCACAGGTATTGTCCAGTATTCAGGCAGACTGAGTCTCACCTGCGGAATCGGCAGCGCATTAATACCCAAACACTGCGAACCACTGCTCAGTTCCATGTTTTTCATCTGCATAGGTTGTCTTTTACTACCTATTGTCAGCATTCCTGCCCTCCATCTGCCCTCCAAATAAGCCTCCTGCACTATAAATTTACTTGTAAAGTTATGTGCAGCTGCTATATCCATACCATATCCTACGCCCCATTTTCTGGCAGAGTCAGTAGCCACCGGTCTGAACATTTCCAACCTCACATAAGCATTATTTTTATCTACAGATCCCAGTCCATACCTGTTAGCATTTAGCCACAGCGGGTTATTAGAGCCACCGGCAACCGTCATCTGCATTTCCGCCTTATATCCTACATTATTAAATACTCCATTATCAGCAAAAGTCACTGAAGAAACCGACAATAATATTATCAATATTAAAATTCTACGTAATCTCTCAATAAATAACATTTTTATTTCTTTTACACTAAAATAGATTTTAGTATTGTTATTAACATTTTTAGCGCTGCTATTCACATATTTTATTCCTTGAAACAAATATCCTTATTTGTTAAAAAATAAATTTTCCTTTAAGCGTATGCAAAAGTACACAAAAATCCCAAGATAATCAAAGATTTAAAAAATTATCTGGAATATGACTCAAATAATGAAAAATCATTTTTTTTGGCATTCACTACAATAATACACGCTGCCACCCAGGTAAGCCTCCTTCATTATTCGGCCTCCACACCTCGGACACGGCTCATGACAAGTTTTGCTCGACAGCAAACAGTGATACCCTCCGGGAATACCAAGAATATTCTTTTCAGAATCCCTTCCACCTTTGGAAATCATGTCATTAAGAGTTTCCTTAATTGAAATAAGTAACGTTTCCCTATCCTTGGCAGACAAACTACTTATCTTACGCCTTGGATTTATGCCAGCATTAAACAGAATATCCTGCAGCACCCCATTACCCAGTCCGGGAATCCGCTGTTCCGTAGCCAATAAAGCCTTAACAGAAATATCCTTACCCACATTTTCAATCATCCCATTTAAATAATCCATATCGAATTTATCATCTAAAGGAGACAGTTTCTCTATACTTCCGTTATAATATACATTATCAATACCACCACGGAACGCATATATACCGCCATACATAGCCACTGTGAGAACAATATAACTATCATCATCAAACACTACCAGCAACTGGAACTTTGCAGGACATTTCTCAGCTTTTTCGTAATATTTCACATTCGTACCGTCACTAAAGGCAAGATGGGTCTCATCATCAAGACATATGTCCACATAACTGCCATATCCCTTCACGTCCACTACCTTTCTTCCTACAAGTATAGCAGCATAGAGCAAAGGATCACCCTCATACCAGGTAAAGCGATGAAGGCTTGTAGCATTAATAACATCAGCCACCACCTTACCGCGTAATATACCAGTTGCCATATCGGCAATAATTTTAGATTCAGGAATCTCTAACATCTTATTTATCTTATAGATATATTATATGTTGCAAATATACGAAGAAAATAAATACATTGTTCTAACAGGTCATATAAATATGTCAAAATATCTATTCCCTGCCTATGGTTTATTTACCATTTATTCAGGAACCTTACCCGATACCACCGACACCCCGTAAGCAGTAAAGAATCCCCTTGCTCCATTCGAGATATTAGTTGATATATTAGCTGGAGGGCCACCAAACATTGGATTAGAGCCATTCTTCTGACTAGCGCATTCATTGATAAAGTTAAAGTATGCCTTACTTATATTACTAAATTCAACCACCATACTGTCGCCCGCCGCCAAGAATACCATATCCTTGGCATCATCATCACTGAATTTGCTCTTATCACCTATATCATTAAAGTTCCATACCGAAAGATTCTTGACGTACTCACCGTTAAGACTCACATCATTAAACATGATATACTTGCTTATCTTATTATACATCAACCCATTGATGCTATATTTCCCCATGTAATAATTTTCCTCATCACCATTATCCTGAGCGCTTATATTCAACGAATACAACGTATATTCGCCCACCTTCTTCTTTGAGATATTAAACGAATCCACCTTCAGATTTTCAGGCATCTTACACTCAGCCGTATATTCCTCATTGCTGCCATCATTATTAAAGTCCATCACCACCGACAGTCTGTAAGTCCATCCCGGTTTACCCTTCATAGGATATTGAGTAGCATAAATCCCGCTGCCCACAGAGTCCTGAGTCATCACATACGAATGCGAAATCAGCGCACTATCTTCCTTCAGCGTCACAATAGCATTAGCAATGCGCTTGTTCGCCTCTTTGTCAAAGTAACTACTCGAACTGCTCACCTGTATCTGCTGTCTGATGTTTTGATCAGTTATCGTACCATAGATTATAGGCACATAAGCCGAATCCTTAGTACTGATGGTAGTATCCTCAGTACACGAAAACATAAGCGCAGTAAAAAACAATGCTATAATAGATACCGATATTGATTTCATTTTATTCATTGTCCAATTAGAATTTAAAATTATAAGTTATTGACGGTATGGCTCCAAAGAGATAAGTCATCTTGGCCTGTGGATATCCGTCGGCCGTATTCTGGTCAAAAGACGTCATCCACGGATTCTTGTGCCAGTACACATTATAGACCGAGAACACCCACTCACCCTGATACCATCTCTTGGGAT
Organism: Xylanibacter oryzae DSM 17970; assembly: GCF_000585355.1. Taxonomy (NCBI): domain Bacteria; kingdom Pseudomonadati; phylum Bacteroidota; class Bacteroidia; order Bacteroidales; family Prevotellaceae; genus Xylanibacter; species Xylanibacter oryzae. The sequence goes on from NZ_KK073873.1 coordinate 1,412,127, forward strand.
GTTTGTGCGGATGATACGATGCAGAGATATCAAGACGATGATACGGTTCCTTGCGCTCCTCACTTTTGCCTGAATATATAGGATAATACTCACCGTTTATCTCAATTCTTCCCGTAGGATATGTTACAGGTGTCCCCGTAGAGAAGACCCATTCGGCAGAGAAATCCCACTTCTTAGAAATCTCATAAGAAGCCAGTATGTTCACACTATGAGTTTTATCGTTAGGCGCCAGATAAGTTTTACCATCGTTTATGCCGGCTATGGTACGGTCTGTACGTGCCAACGTATAATTGATAAAACCAGTCAACCGTCCGGTATTCTTTTTCACCATTACTTCCATTCCATAAGATTTACCCTTACCGGTTCTTACCTCGCCCTCCAACTTATCATTAAGCAGAATCTGTGCATTGTCCTTAAAGTCAATAACATTATTCATACCCTTATAATACAATTCCACAGACGTCTCTATCGCATTATCCTTAAAGTTCCTGAAATATCCTACAGAATATTGGTTAGCCTCCTGCGGCTTGATATTCGGACTCGCCGGGAACCATAAGTCAAGAGGAGACCCCGAATCGGAATTGTTGGCAATCTGTATGAACTGAGTGTTATGAGTGAAATTAGCCTTCAACGACGACCAGTTATCCAGTCTATATACAATCCCTGCACGAAATTCAGGTCGTATATAAGTATGAAAAATCTTTCCGCTACCATATTCAGTAGCCCCAGATACATTATAATTATTATCATAAGAATACAGCAAAGTCTTGCCCATATTCCTGAAGGCAGTGATTCGAGCGCCATAGTTTATTGAAATCGCCTTACCGATATTCTGTTCAGCCCCCAAATACACATTATGCTCAAGCGCATACGAACGGTTCATTCTGAAGTCAGGATACCCAGCACGCGTTACCAGTGCAGGATTAAACATATGATATGTCGTTGTAACCCCATATTGCAGTTTTAGATTATCCGAAACAGAGTGACTGAAGTCCAGTCGCATCTCCAGATCCTGTATGTCCGATTTCCACTCCGCACGCGAGTCTGTCACCTTCCACGCCAGGTCATAACTGTATTTGCTGTAATTAAGACTAAGCCTGGACAACAGTTTATCCGAGTAGATATGATTCCAGAAAGCCGAAGCCACAAAGTTACCATAACCTATATCGCCAAACGACGATATAAACCTGTCCCTTCCATTATATAGATTGAATCCCACCTTGTCAGTCATCGACAGACGATGAGAAACCTTCACATTGAAGTCATAAAAATAAAGATACTCCTTTCTTTTATCAGGATCCGAAGACATACGCAGAAACAGGTCAGCATAACTTCGCCTGCCACTTACCAGCCACGACGTCCTGTCACCAAGAGGTCCCTCCAGGGTCAGCCTACTGGATATAAGTCCTACACCACCCGTTCCTTTAACCTTTTCCGGAGCATCATCCTTCAGCTCCACATCCAACAGCGAAGACAATCGTCCGCCATATTTTATAGGCAGATTCCCCTTATACAGTTCCGCGCTCTTCACCGCATCATTATTGAATATTGAGAAGAATCCGAACATATGCGAAGCATTGTATATATTAGTGTTATCCAGCAATATCAAGTTCTGGTCTGCACCACCGCCACGCACATTAAAACCACTGCTCCCTTCAGACGTGCTCTGCACCCCAGGCAACAGCTGCATGGCCTTTACCACATCTATCTCACCCAGCAGCGCCGGCACCTTCTGTATTTCAGATCCCGTCAACTTCTGCATACCCATTATAGTATTAGTGATATTTGCATCCTTTTTTTGCGACGTTATCACCACCTCATGGATATTCCTCTCATATGAAATTCTATTAGAATCGTTACCGATGCTATCCCTATTAATTACATTTACCTTTTTCTTCAGTTTAGTCTTCTGCGCATATACACTAGTCGAAGAAGAACAAATCAACATAAAACCTAATACGAATAAAGATAAAGAATTTGATTTAGTCTTTAAAATCACTTCTAATGTTTTACTTAAAGTCATTTTTATTGAATTGCTGTTACCTTGAATCATCTCTTACGCCAATCATAGCGAATATGATACATTTGCAAAAGTAGCAATAAAATCTTTAAATAGAACACAATAAGCACTATTTTTACATTTTTGTAACCATCCATACCTCCTTTCCTCCTTGAAAGATACTATTCATTGTCTTTTGTGAGTACAAAAGAAAACCGAACCAAAAGAAAAAACGCAAACACGCTGCGAAGCTACTCCGCTATCGTTTGCAAGCTTACGCACCCTCATTGCTAGCGCTGTCCTCGCAAGCGCTTCGCTATGCTGCATACCTTAGGCAACCACAATGACCCCCTGATGGGTCATTGTACATTAATGTACAACTTTTTGGGTTCACTTCAAGTTGTGAAAGAACTAACCGAATGTAGAACATTTGAGAAGTCGAAAGAAGAAAAACAACCCGAAAGGAAAAATAAGGAGGAAAAGTAAAAGAACGGAAAACACGAAGAAAGGAAAGAGGAAGGTGGGATGGAAAGGAAAAAAGTAAAAGAGAGAAAGAAGAATAAAAAGAAAAAAAATAAAAGTAACCGAATGGAATAAGAGTTATACAACAAAATTCTGCAAGTTATATTACAAGCTTGCAGAAATAATTTCATTAAATCGTCATATTTTTTCTATATGCGTTTAATATCAGTGCAATAAGGTTTACCACCAGCTTCCAACGGCTTATAGATATAAACCATAACATTGTATTCAAAAGGCGGATTAGTCACTACAATTGCACGGCAGATGAAACAATAATTAGTTCCATTCACAACTTGACTAGCAACTACAATCGGGTTGTAACGAACACCGAGTATAACTCCCATAACCTCTTTAAATAAGGTCTCTTCGTCTTTTGTAGGACTGCGGAATTGAGACCAACCGCCAGGTACGTTTGTCATAATTTATAATATTAGATTATTAAGCATACAGAGTTTCTGTATACATTTTACAGTCTCTATTAATTATTGTCCGTGACAAACATAATAAAATATCAATAATGTATTAATAATAGCACAAAAAAATGCAACATTTTTTCATTCTTTTAACAAGCGCAACATAATACTAAAAAAGTTTAAGCCTTTTTATATTTTCAGTCGCATCTCTTTCCGCCTTTAAGGTATCACAATTCTATTTATCATGATTTATTTCAGGACAGCAATGAATGCAACCATCAGCATCAGGATATTTTTTTTTAGCTTCATCCAATGCTAACTGAGCCGAATAAAAATTGCCTAAAGAAGTTCTGTCAGACGGCATAAAATAACATCCCTCTCTATGAACTTCATGGTTATTACCACTATTAGACTGCTGCTTGTTATTTACATAATACTTTGCCATAACGTATATATTTATTGATGAGACAAGTAAGATTCTACTTTAACGACTGAATCCCCTACTGTATACACAGCATTTTTTAGTTCTTGCTTCGTGCATTTAAACTTTTGGCACCAATAATTTACTTCATATTCTTCATGAATATTAATTTTTGAACCATCTATAGGTTCTTTGATTTTTAAATTATCCATAATATTTAAATTAGAAATTAAGATACTCTGCGAATATATGAAATAAAAAAAGTATAATCAATATTAATCAAATAATCATCCGCTCTTTTAATAATGATTGGCTAAAATTTAATTTTATTGAATTAATACAACGGATGATCAGTGTTAATATTCATCCCGCTAATGCTAACATAAGCCATAATGAGTTAAAAGGTGAAAAAGTATGACAACTACTGAATAAAAACCATATATTTGCCAAAAGAATTATACATTAATAAAACATTGCATTCATCATCGTATCTTTTAATATATCAAATATATACGGAAACACCGTATTAAACATATAATTTAATAATCTAAATCATGTCTGATCAATTATCCAATCAAAATCATCAACACTCCATATGTGTAGGTGACATCTTCGAACAAAAACGTGAAGAGTGCGCAAGTACCGGATTGAATTACGCACTATGTCGTATCACAGGTGGTATAATCCTCCTTAACATCCATACCGAGCCCGAAGAACCCGTTCGTCCCGGTTCCAAAAGTATCAAGACATTCGTTTTCAGATGCATGGCCGAAGGCGAATCAAGTATCCAGTTCTGTTTTTTCCATGCATCCAAGCCTGATGTCATCATCTATGAAGACGTCCTGCCTATAGATATCCAAAAGATTGATGCTATAGAAGAAAAAAATTCAGGTGTTAAATATGGTGGCTGGACCAACAGCAGAGAACTGACAGATGACGACCTAGCTATCTTTACGAAAGTTATGGGGCATCTGATAGGTGTCAAATACACTCCACTGAGAGTTGCCACTCAGGTTGTTGCAGGCACTAACTATCGTTTCCTCTGCGAAGCCCAGACAGTTACCCATCTGTCTTGCGAATATCATGTGCTGGTATATATCTTCAAACCCCTTCCCGGTACCAAAGAAGACCCATATTGCACAAACATTGTTCGCCTCATAGGGCAATGATCCGCATCAATTGATGCAAATCTTATAATGCCGACGTTCCCATAATCATTAGTTGACATTAACAATAGATACCACTGCTACTAATTAGTAGCAGTGGTATCATTCATTTATCATGTGTCGTTATCGATTATATAGAATTATTACACCAATGTATTAGAACAGTACCCATTGCGTTAATATCTGTAAAACAACATTAATTTTAAGAAACAAAAGCCTTATATGTAAAAAAAATAAGCTATATTAGCAAAACCTTAAAGGCTAATTTTAGAACAACAAACGTTTAAAACTTACATAATCTACTGACCTCCAAATATTTGAGGCATAAAAAACATTATAAAAAAAGACTACTACATTTATGTACCTATAATTTATATTAACTAACTAAAACAAATTGAGTAATGAAAAGCGCAATTAATGCATTGTGTAAACTATGTCTTATTGTATTATTTTTGCTCTTATCCTCTGTGGTAAAGGCTCAAACTATTATTAAAGGCACAGTTACAGACTCCAGCAACGAACCAATTATTGGAGCGTCCGTTGTTGAAAAAGGAAATCCGCGAAATGGTACTGTCACTAATATGGACGGTAATTTTTCGCTTAAACTCCAAAAAGGCAAAAAGTATACAGTTAGTTACATCGGTATGGTTTCTCAAGAAATCACTTACGATGGAACAAACAAGACTATTGTCTTAAATGAAGATCAAGGAAGTCTTGACGAAATTGTCGTTGTTGGCTATACCAGCAAAGCACGTAAAGACCTAACAGGATCAGTAGGTTCCATATCAGGAGCCAAACTAGCCGCAGTTCCTGTTGCTTCAGCAGCAGAAGCACTTCAAGGTAAAATAGCTGGCGTACAAGTAACATCTGTCGACGGTGCACCTGGTGCAGATATAAATATTCGTGTGCGTGGAGGTACGTCAGTAACACAAAGCAATCAACCTCTGTTTATCGTAGACGGTTTTCAGACAGATAATATCAATGATATCCCACCCACAGATATACAGTCTATAGATGTATTGAAGGATGCTTCACTCACAGCAATATATGGTGCAAAGGGAGGTAATGGTGTAGTAGTAGTAACAACCAAATCCGCAATGATTGGTAAAGTAAAAGTAGACTTCAATTCATACCTTCAAGGCAAAAAACTTGCAGGTAAAGTAGATATGCTTGATACATACGAATTTGTTCGTTATCAGCAAGACTATACTATCGGGAATAACTCTAGGATTTATCAGTTCCGTAATGACTTTGGCAATCCAAACGATCTAGACCTTTATAGAGGAGCCGTTACGCACGATTGGCAGGATGAAATCATGGGTGGAACTCCACTTACCCAAATGTATAATATTACCGTAAGTGGTGGCAGTGAGAAGTTGCGTTTCAACACATCTCTCACCCATCATGACGAAAAGGGTATCATTGAGAACTCCGGCGTACGTCTAACGAATCTCAACACAAAAATAGATGTTCAGATTTCCCCTAAATTAAGACTACTATTCAACCCACGCTTTACTTATCGTCGTGACCTTGGTGCAGGAGCAGACGGCATTGGTACAGGAGGCCTTATAGGTGTATTAAAATATCGCCCTACAAATGGTCTTAGAGAGTATATGTACCGTGCAGACAAAACTGTAAATTATAATGATGAAAAATACTGGTTGCTTTCTAGTCCGCAGGATGATATAGACCAGAATTATCAGTTAAAGCACTCATATACATTCACAAACCAGGCTTCTTTACAGTGGAATATAATGAAAGGTATGACTTTCTCCACAGAAATAGCCCAGATGTGTTCGTTCTCCGACAACAACCGATATTATGGTTATCTCACATCAACAGGTATTCAAAACAACAATATGCCTATTGCCCAGATTACCAATTCCCGTTCTAATCGATACACATGGACAAATACACTAAACTATTTTTTCACTGTAAATGACAAACACAATCTGTCATTTCTGTTAGGCCATGAGATGCAAAGTAATCAGACAACAACCAATTACCAGTCGTCTCGGTACTTTCCTCAGTCTACCGGTCCTCGTCAAGCATTCAATAATATGGGTCTAGGTACAGCATGGCAGTCAAATTCAAGTGTATCCACACCTAATAGGATGCTGTCCTTCTTCGGTCAAGCCAATTACAACTACGAGCATAAGTACCTACTCTCTGCTACATTCCGTGCCGATGGTTCCACTAAATTTGCTCCGGGCAAACAGTGGGGTTATTTCCCTTCTATTTCAGGTGCATGGGTTATTTCATCCGAACCATTCATGAAGAATATCAAAAACATAAGCAATCTTAAACTACGCTTAGCTCTTGGTATGGCTGGTAACAACAATATTGATCCGGACTTATGGAGGTATCAGTATGCTATTAGCTCAACTGGTGGACCTAGTTGGGGAGAATCAACAGTTAACGGTACAGCTTACTATACTAACGGATCTGGTTCTGTATTTCCAAACACGAAAATAAAGTGGGAAACTACAGTTACCCGCAATCTGGCATTTGATATCGGAATGTTCCATGACCGCCTCATCATCACCCCCGAGGTATATTGGAATACCACCCACGACTTGCTTTATAAGAGTCTTATACCTACTACTACAGGATATTCATATCAGATGCAAAACGTAGGTCAAGTCACAAATAGAGGTTTTGAACTTACAGTCAACGGTAATATAATGCAAAATAGAGACTTCAATCTGAGTGCTAATTTCACGATGGGCTTCAACAAGACCCGTGTAGACAAGTTGAACGGCGAAGACCAGCAACTATGGACCACATCCGGCAGATGGAGTTCAAGCAATAATGACTTCTGTCTGCAAGTAGGCAAAGAGATAGGCCTTATCTATGGTTATGTATACGATGGACTTTACAGTTTTGATGAGTTCAATCGTGTAGGTTTCAATTATGAACCTAAAGACGGAACTGTAACAAGCAGCCTATACGGAACCTATCCCGGACGCCCCAAGTTTAAAGATCTTAGTGGTCCTGACGGCAAGCCAGATGGTGTAGTAAACGAATACGACCGTACTATAATAGGCAATACCAATCCACGTCTGCAAGGCGGATTTGGTATAACAGGCCAATGGAAGAACTTTGACTTCACAGCCAACTTTTTCTATATGCTTGATTTCGATGTGCTCAATGCCACGGCATACGATCTCTCTTCAGCCATTGGTTCCAGTCAGACAAGTCCCAAGAATGTCCTTGCCAAGTTCAGTTATGACAAGCGCTGGGTATATTATGGCGACGTATACACAACAAACGTCGACGGCACACAGTCACTTTACAACCTCGGAGAACCACTGTTAGGCAATAGCCAGCATATTGAATATCTTGACGCATACGAAAAGATAAATGCAGGCAAGACACTATGGAATCCGAACGACATCACAGCCCGCTACACCACATCATACTTTGTAGAAGACGGTTCATTTCTTCGTCTGCAAGACATAACTATTGGCTACAGTCTACCAAAAAAAATCACGCAGAAACTGGGAATAGAGCGTTTACGTTTTTATGCTACCGGCTCTAACATATTCTGCCTTACAAGTTATAGCGGCTACGACCCAGAAGTTGATATACAGAGTGGCCTCACACCAAGTGTAGATTATAACCGCTATCCACGTAGCCATAGCTATCTGTTTGGTGTCAATGTAACATTCTAATAATTTAAATTGCAGAATAATGAAAAAGAAAAATATAATATTCTTAGGATTGGCTATGATGAGTATCTCATCATGCTCAGACTTTTTAAATGTCGATTCACCATCCAAGTTTACCGACAACGATGTTGTTGGCAGTCTTGATGAGGCCGGTCGTCTGCTCAATGGTGTCTATGCAGATATTGCTTCTAGTAACACCTATGGAAACGCATACCTCACCACATTCAATCTTAACAGCGATGTTGAATTTACCACCAGCACCAACGAACTTAAGAGCACCAGTCACAATGAATACAAGCTATTCGACTGCGAAGCCGATGCCAGTAACCTCCTAAGCACATGGAATGACGCTTATGGAGCTGTAGAAAGTGCCAATAACTTCATCACAGCAGCCCAAAACAGTCATTTATATCAGGTCGGAGACTCCAGCATGATGCAAATGATAGGCGAAGCCAAATGCCTACGTGCCATGAGTTATCTAGACCTCGTTATAATGTTTGGAGATATACCATTCAGCATGCAACGCGCATACGATTCCAAAAGTCTGGTAATGCCAATAGAAAACCGTGACACAATACTCACCACGCTGATAAATGACCTTAAAACGATAGCTCCACATATGAGTTGCGCATACAATCTATCATCAGGTGTTGAGCGCTGCTCCAAAGAATTCTGCTGGTCGCTTATAGCTCGTATGGCCCTATATCGTGGAGGTTACTCACTACGTCCGGGCCAGTCTACTACCGATGCAGGCATTATGAAACGTCCCGAAGACTATCTGGATTACTATCGTATAGCCCGCAACTACTGCGATTCAGTCATAAAGTCAGGCACCCATAGTCTTAACAATAACTACTACGATGTATTCATCAAAGAATGTAATTATAAAGTGGTAAACAGTGACGATCCGATCTTTGAGATTCCATTCACCCAGAATGTTTCAGGTAATATCGGTTATATCCAAGGGCCAAAGGGTAATGATTCAAGTGCAGGTGGCACCTCAGCCCCTAACCTATGGGGAACATCCAATGGTAATGTTCGTCTTAACGCTTTCTACCGATTCACATTCAACAATCAGGACACCCGTCGCAATACTGTAGGATATTGGTATTACGATTATGATGGTACACCTGTTATTCTTAATGATTATAACAACTACTGCAATAAGTGGTCTAAGTTCTGGGATGAGAGCCATACCCTCGGTTATCAGAGTGCAGGCAATACAGGTATCAATTTCCCATATATGCGCTATGCAGATGTATTGCTGATGTTCGCCGAGGCAGACAACGAATTGAATAACGGTCCAACCGCTGCAGCTAAGTCAGCATTAAAGACCGTACGCGAACGTGCCTTCCGCAACGCCACAAATAAAGCGATGATGGTAGATACCTATGTCGACGGAGCCGGTTCTAAAGACTCATTTTTCAAACTAATATTTGATGAGCGCGCATGGGAGTTCGGAGGAGAAAACCTACGTTGGAAAGACCTTGTTCGTTGGAATCTCTATAGCCAGGTGATATACAAGACATTCTGGAAATACTACGGTTTTGGTAGTCGCGATTACACATACGATATTGATGACGAATACGACAAGTATCCTACCGATGTATTCTATAAGATTGTTCCAAACCCGGGTGACGGAAGCTACCCCAATAAAGTACTCCCGGTATTGAAGTTCTTCAAGTACGAAAGTGATACACTCACAATCGACAACTTATGGGAGAATTTCGGTCTTAATGGCAAATACATGCCATCCACAACAGGAAGCGATGCATGGAAGACTGCTGTTTGGTTCGACTGGTTAGATAACAACACAGGTATAGCCAAAGCACAGTGTCGATGCTCCTTACGCGGTTACATATACATCAACGACGAAAGAACACTTATGACTAAATCCATCCCCGAATATTCATCAAGTGTAAATCTCAATAGTCTCCCACCAGTTAGGTATATCTTACCTATTCCGAGTGATGCCATATCGAGGAGTAATGGCACATACAAGAATTACTATGGATATTAATTCTAAAAAACGAATCAATATGAAAAAATATAGAATATATTTAATGACACTATTGGCACAGGTCATGGTATTCTCCGGTTGCACTGACAAGACCGACAGTTACGGTGACGACGGACGATTATTCATGCCTATGTTCAGACTGCAGGCAAACACCAACAACAGTTCCGACCGCTATGCCTGCAATATAGCCTCCAACATCCCCGATTGCGGTAGCACCCATGTCAACGATATTATGCTTTATTGGTATGGCGTAAATGGCGCCACTGGCTATCGCATAAAATCCAAAATACAAGGTACCGACTGGGATAAGAACTGCGTACTTGATACAATAGTCAATCCGGAGACTCTAGAAATTCTACATCCCGACATACAGTATTCTACAGGTTACAGTTATGCTATACAGGCTATTTCACCAAAAGGCGATGCCTACAACTCCAAATGGTACGGTTATGGCGATGGCTCACACCAGAACGACTATGTTACCATCACCACAGGCGAACGTTACGACGTACCAAACGTATTCTGGGTTCAGGATGTAACCAAAGAGACAATGCGCGTATACTTCAACCAGACAGCCGAGAGTGGATACGAAAACACCTACAAAGATTTTATCGAAGCGGGTGCCCAAGTATCAAACGACAAATGGGTGTTCGATGAAATCAGAGTTGAGCCATCAGCAGATAATCCCGACTTCCCTGGAAAATCGCATAAGATGACTGATGCAGATTTTGCCAACGGATATGTAGATTTCAACGGTCTCACCTCTAACGCCGCCTACATCGTAACCGGTCAGAATAACAACGTAAAACGTTACTTCGACCGCCAATACAATAAGATTATGGTACGTATGCAGGGAGAGCCCGGTAAACCTATAATAATACCAGCCAAAGTAGACCCTAACGATACAATTCTTGCACAGTCATTTGCTACCGGCCTGCAGGCTACACGCATAGATACCGTCCTTGTCAACTATATGGGCGACAACTCTATGGCAGAGGGCCAGATCTTCTATCTGGAAGGAGGCAAGACATACTATATGCAGACTAGTGTAGAACTTACTAAAGGATTTACTCTTGAGACCAATCCTGCCGACCTTGCCTCTGGCAAAGGAAGAGCCACCGTATATCTCGGAGTAGGAACCACCACTGAAGCCGGCATCCAAGGTAACGCCTGCAACTTTATGCTTGGCCGTAATGCCAAGAGCAGTGCCGAGAATGGTGTTATGCTCACCCTCCAGGCTATGAAGTTCAATAATATCGACTTTTCTGTCCACAAGTACTTCAACTATATGGATAAGAACGGAACAGATGGTAACAGCCTTGTTACTGTCACACAAAACTACTTTATGAATATGTCATCACAAGGCTTGTCGTTCTCATTAAGCGAACTTAGCATCAAGAACTGTACATTCAGTGGTATGGTTCGTGGTTTCATCCGCTTCCAGGGTCCTAACCGTGAAATAATAGAGAAACTTACTCTAGACGGATGTGTCTTTTACGACTGCGGTGTATACGATGTCAACGGCCGAGGCTATTCATGGTTTGCCGGTCCGGGCAGTAATAAGAACTCCAATTTCTTCCAACACCTGTCCATCACTAACAATTCATTCATTGATTGCCCACGCCACGCCTTTGTATCCGAGAACAACAATCTGGCTTGGCCCGTAGGAACAACGTGGGATATTGACATCGAGAACAATACATTCATCAATGTAAGTTCACGTTCTAAAGACCGCCTGCTCATCGAGACCCAATATCCGCCTTCCGGCAGTAAGTTTACAATCAAGAAGAACCTGTTTGTACAAGTAAACAAAGGTTCAGACGATTCCAGGAACCTCTATATAAGTGGCATGAAGATTAAGTCAAGAGATATCACTTACGATTTCTCCGACAACTATGCCACTACAGTCCCTGCATGGTCTACAAAGAAACTTACCGACGGTCTGTTCACCTCCAACGCATTCAGCGACTCACAGAACGGAGCCGGCTACCTCAGCGGCGCCCTTAATGCAAACGGCTATGGTGAAACCCAAATTAAGTTTGGCGACAACCTCAATGGCAATGAAAACGATGGCGTAGGTTATGAACTTACACCCGAAGACCTGTTTAAGAATCCAGCTCCAAAAGCTGCTAATGGTTATAAGGACATGCACCGTTACGACATCAACGGATTCTATTATAACAATTCATCCAAGGTTAAGTCACATCCTATCTTCACAAAACAGATTGGAGACCAGCGCTGGGCCACAGGTACGACATGGAAGTAATATTACCCATTGGATAATATAATCTAAATCCAATATACTAACAAGAGATACCCCTCCGAAAGCATAACAACTTTCGAGAGGGGTATTATCTTTATCTACTAAACTGCATTGCTTATATTTACATCCGTTAAATAATGTTTTTATAAGCTCTATAGTTATAATTCATTACTTTTTATAACAAATAAAATACTATTTGTAGATATTTGTCGAATATATTGATTATATTTGCCAGAATAGGAAGTTCTTAATTTGGGATAAAAGAATAACTAACAATTTAAAACATAAGATTATGAATAACAAAAAAGGAAAAGAAAGAAAAGAGTTGAAGAAAAAACCTCAGACAGACAAGATAAAGGTTAAAAGTGAATACCAAAAGGAAAAAGATCATGGTGGAGAAAGAGCCACACTTATAATAAACAAAACATAATGATAAATATAAGAAGAGAAGGCGTTATTATAGAGACAACTGATCTTGAATTCGAAAATGAGAGCGTAATGAATCCTGCCGTTATTGTTGCAGGAGGTAAAATACACATGTTTTATAGAGCCGTAAAGACAGGCAATATGTCGTCTATCGGTTATTGTATACTAGAGAGTCCGTTAAAAGTCGTTTATCGTAAAAAGGAACCCATACTATCTCCCGAATTTGAATATGAAAGACATGGTATGGAGGATCCTAGAATTGTAAAGCTAGACGATACCTATTACATTACATACACAGCCTATGATGGAGATAATGCAGTTGGAGCATTAGTCACATCCAAAGACTTGATACATTTTAAACGATTGGGAGTCATTACCTCTCACGTTACCTATCCTCAATTTGTCGAATGGCTTACTAGAGACAAACATCCGCATACAGATAAGTATTTCCGTTTATACAACCAGCGTCAATCAGCCACAGAGACAGGTAAGCTGCTTTATCTCATGGATAAGGATATAGTAATGTTTCCTAATAGAGTAAATGGAAAAATCTTTTTTCTGCATCGTATAAGACCTGATATTCAGTCAGTATCCATTGATAAGATTGAGAACCTCACACAGGATTTCTGGGAGAAATATTATTCCGCATTCAGCAGTCATGTTTTTTTTACGCCCAAATATGATTTCGAGTCAAGCTATATCGGTGCAGGCTGCCCACCAATACGGGTAGATGAAGGATGGCTTATGATCTATCACAGCGTTTACGACACCCCCGAAGGATATGTCTATTCTGCCAGTGCAGCCTTACTCAATAAGTATAATCCCTCTATCGAAATAGCACGATTGCCATATCCACTGTTAAAGCCCCAGAAAGACTATGAGACACAAGGTATAGTCAATCACGTATGTTTCCCCACAGGCGCTATAATATGGGAGGATAGACTATATATATACTATGGAGCGGCAGATAAAAGCATCGCATGTGCATCCGTCCCTGTCAGAGAATTAATTGATGAATTATTAAATTATAGAAAATGAAACATGTATTATGTATTACCACCTATCCGCCACGTGTATGTGGCATTGCAACTTTTTCGTACGACTTGATACAAGCTATTAATAAGAAGTTTACGAAAGATTATACAGTCCGGGTGTGTGCTGTAGAATCTGATATAGAGAAACACTCATATGATGCTACTGTAAAGTACATATTAAACACCTCAGAGCAAGAGGATTTTGATGTAGTCTCAAAAAAGATTAACCAGGATACCGACATAGATTTAATCTGTATACAGCATGAATTCGGCCTTTACAGTGAGAATCAAGAATTATTTCTAAAATTTGTCCAGACTATAACCAAACCTATCGTTATAGTTTTCCATACCGTATTATCCCATCCCGAAGCATACTCACGAGAGTATCTCCGGGATATAATTGAAGCCTGCCAGTCAGTCGTGGTGATGACCCATGCTTCATCAGCCATACTGCAAAACGAGTATCAAATTGATAAAGACAAGATCAACATCATACCTCACGGCACCCATTTGGTATCACAGATTGATAAGGAAAAATTAAAAAAGACCTACGGATTCTCAGGACGTAAGATACTCTCTACATTCGGACTGCTAAGTCCAGGTAAGAGCATAGAGACCACTCTCGACGCCATGCCGGCTATCATAGAAGAAAATCCGGCAATACTGTTTTTAATCATTGGAGAGACCCATCCTATGGTAGTCAAGAAATACGGCGAAGCCTATCGTGAAAGCCTAGAGGCTAAAGTGAAAGAGCTCCACCTAGGCGACAATGTAAAATTCATAAACGAATATCTTGACATCAACACACTGCTTGAATATCTTCAGATGACAGATATTTATCTGTTTACATCCTCCGATCCTAATCAGGCAGTAAGCGGCACCTTCGTCTATGCCCTTAGTTGCGGATGCCCTATCATTGCCACCCCGATACCACACGCGTCCGAACTGTTGAGCGATAATACAGGCGTCATCTTTAATTTCCACGATTCAGTACAATTAGCCAAATCTACTAATAGTCTATTGAAAGACGAAGAGTTGCGTATCCAGATGAGAATCTCCGGTTTGCAGAAGACAGCCTTCACAGCTTGGCAGAATACAGCCATCGCCTATACCCTACTCTTCGAGAAGATAATTGGTTCAAACGACATCCTTACATATTCATTACCCGAAATCAAACTGGATCATATCGTTAGCATGAGCCAGCATCTGGGCATTATACAGTTCTCTAAAGGCAACCAGCCCGATTTAGAATCAGGTTATACCCTCGATGATAATGCCCGTGCACTTATAGCCCTTTGCATGGCAGATAAGCAAGAAGAACATCCCAAATATGGAATGTACATGAAACGATATTTAGAATTCATCCAGTATTGTCTACAAGACGACGGAACACTTAAGAACTATGTAGACATGTATTATAACTTTACCCCGCAGAATGATGAAGTCTTATTAGAAGACAGCAATGGCCGTGCTATATGGGCCCTTGGATATTTCATTTGCAATGCCCACACCTTATACGAATTCGAAATTAAGGAAGCCAAAAAGACCCTTCGTCTTACCTTCCCTGCCCTTAGAAAGATGCAATCCCCCAGGAGCATAGCCTTCGCTATAAAAGGTCTCTGTTTATATTTTATGAAAGAGCCGTCACGAGAGGTGTATGACTTTATCCATCTGCTAGCAGACAAGTTGAGCGGCTTATATCTATCTGCGTCAGATAATAACTGGAAATGGTTTGAGCCATACCTCACATACGAGAATGCCCTTTTGCCTGAAAGTTTATTATACGCATACAGCGTAATGAAAAATGATGGATACAAATCTATCGCTAAAGAGTCGTTTGAGTTCTTATTAGAGAAGACCTTCATGAATGGTCGGATCAAAGTTATCTCTAATATTAACTGGTTGAACCGAGGAGAAGCAAATACAGAATACGGAGAACAGCCTGTTGACGTAGCAGGTACGGTGATCGCACTGTCAGCCTTCTATAATATATTCCACGACAAAGAATACATCCAGAAACAAAAAGACGCATTCAGTTGGTTTATGGGCAACAATCATCTTCATCAGATTATTTATAATCCCGCTACCGGCGGCTGTTACGACGGTCTTGAAGAGAACAACATCAACCTTAACCAAGGAGCTGAGTCTACTGTTTGTTACCTTATGGCCAGACTGTCGCTTATCAATCCATAAGCTCACCGCCACACTCATAAAATAGAGAATGCCGATACAGAGTCATCTGTACCGGCATTCTTCCTATACGGAAATTATAATCTCCCCTTTACACATATCTACAAATTACGTTGATAGTCACCACTTGTCACATTATCAATCCACTCATGAGTTAATGCTCTGGCATTTGTATATGCTTTAACATGTCACTCAGTGCATTGCATATCTTTATTTATTGCAAATATAGTGATTTTATTTTTATTCTAAGCAACAATTCACTTTTTCTTTACATCTATCCTCAGATTCCTCCCCCAAGCACACGGAATAGTACAATATAACTTTCTATCTGTTCATACTCCGAAGAAAGCTTCTGCAACTGAGCGGCAAGAAACGACTGACGGGCGATGATACCCTGAAGAGCGTTACCGTCGCCATATTGCATCTGAGCATCAGCAGCATATATTGTTTCACGCAACTTTCTGATCTGAAGCTCTTGCAAGCCAGTCACTTGCGTTGCTGTCTGATAAGCATTCAGAGTATTGTTCACCTCATTTCCTGCATCAAGCACAGTCTGACAGAAACTCACAAGAGCCTGTTGCTGCTGCGATTTGGCTATGGCTAAATTGGCTCTATTCTGCCCATTTGCAAAGACAGGCTGGGCTATCGAGGCAACAGCCTGCATAAGGATACTACCCGGATTTACAATACCCACACTGCCATTGTTGGTCCACCCCGCAGAGCCTGATAATCTAAGCGATGGATAGAATGCTGCGCGTGCCACATTGGTCTGGTAGAAAGCAGAACGCAACGCTGCCTCAGCCTGCCTTACATCCGGTCGAGTGGCAAGCGCAGCTATTGGGATGCGTCTCACCACCTGATCAGAAAAGTCATGAATAGTAAAATTACCACGCTTGACTGGAGTTGGAGTCCTGCCCAATAAAGTCGAGAGGCTCCCCTCAGATTCAAATATCTGCTTGTCTATCATCCTAAGCATAGTTTCAGCCTCGTATCTACTCGCCTCCGCCTGTGCTATTATACCCCTGTCAGTATCACCGGCAGTCATCAAAGCCTGCAATATGGCAATCTGCTTTTGCCAACTCTCTATTGTCTCTTCTGTCACTTTTTTCTTTGCATCAAGCATTTCAAGGGTATAATAGTTTTGGGCGATAGTTGCTATTAGTCGTGTTTGCACCAACTGGCGATAAGCTTTTCGTTCGTCTACTGCAGCCAAAGCACCCTTTATTGCATTTCCCTGCTTACGTAAAATATCAGCCTCCCAGTTTACCGTTGAACTCAGAGAATAAGTCTTTACAGACTTTGTTCCATCAAAACTGCTGATATTTCCATCACCTGCTACAGACACCGAAGGCAGCAGCAGTCCACGTGCCCCACGTAGTGCCGCAACAGCCTCATCTATTCTAAGTCGCGCCAGTTCCAGTTCACTGTTCCGTTCCAATCCCTCACTTATGAGCGCTTCTAGACAACTGTCCTTATAGAAATCCTGCCAGTGCAGCATAGCCGTTGTATCACCAACCGACAAACTGTCTTGAAGTTCCTTCCTTATTATATTGTCTGTCTTCACCCGTTGTGGCTTGTAGTCTTTGAAAGTAGCACAAGAGGCAAAGGCGATCAATAAGGCAAAAGCCAATACTGTTTTCTTTATCATTATTCTATTTGTCTTCTATTATTTCTTTATTGTCAATAAGTCTACGCGGCATCCAATGCTCCTGTATCCATTGGAACACCACAAAGAGAGCCGGTACTAAGAAGAGTAAAGCTATGCTTCCCATTATGATGCCACCTACCACTCCGCTTGCCAACGAGCGGCTGCCTTTGGCTCCTGCTCCGGTGGCTATCATCAAAGGCACCATTCCAAGTACCATCGTCAGTACGGTCATCAAGATAGGTCTGAAACGATCTTTTGCGGCATTATACGCAGCCTGTATCAGTCCCATGCCTTTTCTGCGATGTTCCACAGCATACTCCGTAATTAAGATGGCCGTCTTTGCAAGCAGTCCGATAAGTAGCACGATCCCGGTCTGCATGTAAATATCATTCTGTAACCCCAGCACCTGTGCTAGCACGAAACTGCCTAGGATTCCAACAGGCACCGTGATGATGACAGCAAACGGTAAGACCAGACTTTCGTAGAGTGCAGCCAGCACCAGATATATAATCAGGAAACTGAGCATAAAGACCAACATAAAGTTGCTAGACGACTGACTTTCCTCAAGGCTCATTCCTCCCCATTCGTATGTGTACCCCAGTGGCAATGATTGCTTTGCCACACGTGCAATTGCCTGCATAGCCTCACCGCTGCTCCTTCCTTTAGCCGGGTTTCCTGTGATATTGATAGCACTGAAAAGATTGAAACGATTCAGATTCTGCGGTCCCTTTGTCGGAGTCAGTTTCATAAAAGACGAAGCCGGAGCCATCTCACCATTAGCAAGACGCACATAGATACGATCCAGCGACTCACTCGTCACACGATATTCCGGACTTGCCTGCATCGTCACATTATAAAGACGGGAGAATCTATTGAAATTAGAAATATACGCCCCTCCATAATAACTTGATACCGTCTCTAGAATCTCATTCGGTGTAATACCCGACCGCTGACATTTTGCAGCATCAATATCCACCCAGAACTGTGGATAATCAGCACTGAAGTCTGAATAAGCCGTACCTATTTCCGGCTGTCTGCCAAGTGCTGCCACAAAATCATCCTTCACCTTTTGGAATCGTTCAATACTCCCCCCGGTACGGTCTTGCAGATTCAGTTCAAAACCACTGCTCATACCAAATCCCGGAATCATTGGTGGTGTCATCACCAGTACATCAGCCTCCGGAATACTACGTGCTGCCTCATTTATTTTTGCCGTGATGGCAGCCACACTCTCATCATCATTACGCTCCTTCCACTCTTTCAGTGGAACGAAGAACATTCCGGTATTTGAACCCGATGATGTAAACGAGTATCCATTAGTCATCGCATAATGTGCAATACCCGGAATAGTTCTGAGTTTCTTTTCCATCTTGTGCAGCGCCTTTGCGTTCTCACTCATAGAAGTTCCTGGTTTAGTCGTCATATTAACGTACAGCATACCGGTATCTTCATCCGGCACAATACCTGTTGGCGTTTTCTTCACCAAGATTACAAGAATCAGTCCTGCAACAGCGATGATGGCAAAGGCAAAATACTTATGACGTATAAAGCGCAACACCCCCTGAGCGTATTTACGGCTCATCTCATCAAACACCGAATTGAAAGCTCTTCGAAAACGTGCTGCAAAATTATTCTTTTGTACCCCGTTCTCGTCCATATAAGGTCGAAGCAGCAAGGCACAAAGAGCCGGTGACAGTGTAAAGGCGTTGACAGCCGAAATTCCTACAGCCACAGCCATCGTAAGACCAAACTGGCGATAGAACATTCCAGATGTCCCGCCAATCATACTCACCGGAATAAAAACAGCCATAAAGATTATGGTCGATGTTATCAATGCCTTGGCTACATTACCCATGGCATCGCGCGAGGCCAGATATGGTGATCTATAGCCATTGTCGAAGTTAGCTTGCACCGCCTCCACCACAATGATGGCATCGTCTACCACCGTACCAATAGCCAGTACAAGTGCGAAGAGCGTAAGCAGATTTATACTGAAACCTATTAACTGCATGAAAGCAAATGTGCCTATAAGCGATACTATTATACTGACAGAAGGGATTAACGTAGAACGTATATCCTGCAAAAACACATATACCACAAGGATAACAAGAATCAAAGCCTCAATAAGCGTATGCAGCACCACCTTGATAGAAGCATTCAGAAAGTGGTTGGTATCATTGATCTTCTGAAATTTCACCCCAGCAGGCAATTGAGCCTCCATCTTATTTAACTCCCCGTCTATCTCATTGATAATTTTTGAAGCATTGCTTCCTGCCCTCTGCTGTATCATCGCCAACGCAGCCGGATGTCCGTCTAGTGATGTGGTGTAGTTGTAAGTCTCGCTGCCCATCTCCACCTTTGCCACATCCTTCAGTCTAAGAACCTCGCCATTAGCAAGACTGCGTATCACGATATTACCAAATTCCTCAGGAGTTGAGAGACGTCCGCGATATTTCATCGTGTATACATATGTATTATCGTGATTTTCTCCAAAGGCTCCGGTAGCCGCCTCAATATTCTGTGCAGCAAGAGCTTTACTTATATCATCAGGTATAAGCTTATATTGCGACATCTTATCAGGTTTCAACCACAGACGCATATTATAATCCGAACCATATAGCATAACTTTTCCCACACCCATTACTCGTTTCAGACGCGGCACCACATTGATATTCATATAGTTGTTAAGAAAGTTCTCATCCAACTTTCCATCTTCACTATATAGACAGACTGTCATCAGCTCAGAGTTCTGCTGTTTTTCTGTCATTACCCCCTGTTTGGTCACCTCGGCCGGCAGATTAGACAGAGCAGCCTGCACACGGTTCTGCACGTTAACGGCAGCCATATCCGGATTAACACCATTCTTAAAGAATACAGTAATACTTGCATCACCCGAGTTGCTTGCCGAAGATGTCATATATGTCATACCCTCCACACCGTTTATGGCAACCTCCAACGGTGTAAGTACACTCTTTATTACAGTTTCGGCATTGGCGCCCGGGTATGTTGTCATCACATTGACCGTTGGTGGTGCCATATCCGGATATTGCTCAACAGGCAACGAAAAGAGTGCAACTATTCCCATCAGTACAATAAGTACAGAGATTACAGCAGAGAGAATCGGTCGCTGTATAAATATTTTAAAGCTCATATATTAGATCCTTTTACATTTTAATTTTATCTCCTGCCTTTAAACCTTCCGTCACAATATAGTTCTTGCCGTCGTTAATATGAAAAACCTTAATCTGTGTCATTATCGGTTTACCATTCACGATGCGGTATACAACCATTTTATCCTGCAATTCGCTTACAGCAGTCTGCGGAATAACGATAGCATTAGATATTTTCATCGGCATCAGCACATTACCGGTAGCCCCACTTATCAGCTGTTGCCTGTCATTATTAAAAACGGCACGTACACTCACACATCCAGTCTGTTCATCAAGAAGTCCACTGATAGTAACAATCCTTCCATTAAATTCGTAGACACTGCCATCACTCATTTTCCACTTTACAGGAGGCATTTCTTTCAGAGCCCCGGCTTTAGATCCGTATTGCCTGATAAGCGATGTAAGCTGACTTTCATTAAGAGAGAAGAAGGCCACCATCCTTATATTGTCAGAAACATAAGTCAGCGGCTGAGACATTGATGGCGAAATGAGCGCCCCTATTTTATACGGAAGAGTACCCACCACCCCGGCCGACGGACTGCGCACTATCGTATACGACATATTGTTGGCTGCATTGCTTTTCTCCGCATATGCCTGTGCCATTTCGGCACGGGCGGTTTTCAGTGCATTGGCCGCCTGCGCAACTGTAAATGAAGATATCACCTTCTGCCGTTTAAGCTGTTGTTTGCTCTGAAGCATCAGCAAAGCATTATCTACCCGTGCACGCGCGGCCTGTATGTTAGCCTGTGCAGTAGCCAGTGCAGCTCGGTAACCTGCTTGATTTATGATGAAAAGCGGTTGCCCGCTCCTTACCGTCTGTCCCTCTTCCACGCACACTTTCACAATTTTTCCTTCTATTTGCGGATAGATTGCGATATCTTGTCTGCCACGCAGAGTAGCAGGATAACTCAAAGTCAGTGTGGCCGGTTCATTCTTCACGACGAATGTCTTAAAATTTTCTTTGACAGGAGTTTTTCCTATTGTCACTTTTTGTTTGCAAGCCGTCAGTATAAATGGAAAGACCAACATCACCAAAAAAATTCTTTTCATATATTATATGTTTGATACTAAATATTTTCCCATAGCAAAGATACGGCTATACTCAATACGAATAAAAGAGAAACTATCCGAAGCGGAACAAAAGGCCACTGAACCGTCATTGTTGATATTTCGAATGCTTTTTTTCCGTTTCAACAGCTGTTTTATACGTTTCAGTACTTCTTTTCCTACTTGTTTCCGTTTTTTTACCTAATTTTGCAAATAATATAACATACTCATGTATATGAAAAAAGGATTCTATAATGGTATTCTGCTATATGCCAAACTGTGGTTCATAGCCATAGTGGTATCATTCGTGTTCATTTATGTAATGGGCTACGGCGATCCTGATGACACCAAAGTTGCCTATACTTTATACGACTTTCTCTTAGATGGAACTATGATGGCAGCATATCTTAGTATTTCGCTGCTTTTCAACTATTTCTTTATCCGCATATTCCAGCCCCTGCAGCATTATAGCAGCAAGATGTTTATCTATTCCATCATGCTGCTTTCCACCAATCTTCTTACAGCCATACTCATGACCAAAGGCCTGACACTCATTTGGGGAGCATTGCCACGTCAGGAGTACATCAAGACAGTATATCTGTTCTGCCTTGTTGCCACTTTTATATCCGGCATCCACGCCAACATATCTTTTCAGAAGATATATAAGAGTCAGGCAGAAGAGAAACACCATCTTGAGATGGACAATATCCGTCAACGTGAAATCAACCTGCAGACATCGCTGATAGCACTAAAGACACAAGTTGACCCGCATTTCCTGTTTAATAACTTCAGTATTCTCTCCGACCTGATTGAAGAAAGCCCCAAAGAAGCCCACGAGTTTCTCGAAAGCCTGTCAAGGGTCTATAGATATAAGCTCGTCAATATGAGCACCCATCTGGTCAGCGTCGATAACGAGTTACGTATGCTCCGCTCTTACGTTCATCTGGTCAGCACCCGCTTTGGCAACGCCATTCGGGTCATATTCCCTACAGCCGAACAACTCACCACAATACAGACACTTGGTGTACCACCTCTCGTCATCCAACTGTTGGTAGAGAATGCCATCAAGCACAATGCTCATAGCGCAGCGCATCCACTCGTGGTCAATATCCGCATAGACCAACAGCATATAGTGGTTAGCAACCCTATCATGCACCTTTCGTCCGAGGTAGAATCTACAAAGTTGGGACTTGCCAATCTGCAACAACGCTATCGCCTGCTCTCAGACGAGCAGCCAACCATAAACTGTGACGGTCAGAACTTCACAGTAATCCTTCCACTAATAAAATTGGGAAAATGATAAAGGTATTGATTATAGAAGACGAATTTCGCAACTACAATCGGTTACGCCGGTTACTCTCTGATTATGATCCCGGCATGGTTATAGAAGGCCCGTTAGAGTCTGTTTCTGAGACTAGGCAATGGCTTAGCACCCATCAGGGAGCAATGGCTCCCGACATTGTCTTTGCAGATATACGGTTGAACGACGGTATCAGTTTCGATGCCCTTGATGCCCTTAATGAAACTTCCAGTCTGGTGTTCACCACGGCCTACGACGAATATGCCTTGAAAGCTTTTCAGTATAACGGCCTGGCGTATCTGATGAAACCAATTGAAGAAGAAGAATTACGCCGAACACTTAACCACATCAATAGTTTGCGCGGTGAAAGCATCAAGGCACAATCAGCCGAGATGCAAGGGCTTAAAAGACTCATTTCCCAGATGCGCGCAGACAGATACCAATATCGTGAAAGGTTTCTCATTCCCTACAAAGATGGTTTTGAGATAGTCAATACCAATGATGTCAGTTTCATTTGCACCGAATACAAAGAAACAAAAATATATCTCCATACAGGTAGGTTCTATAACCTTTCGATGTCGCTTGACGAGATAGACCGTCAGTTGAATCCCGATCAATTCTTTCGTGTAAATCGTCAGTATATTGTCAGTATCAACAGTGTGAGCAGCCTTAAGACCCACTTTGGTGGTAAACTGCGTATATGCCTTCAAGGCTATGAAAATGTTGAGCTAATGTGCAGTCGTGAGCGTGCCCCCCAGCTTAAAGAATGGCTCAACAAATAGATCCATTACAAAAAAGTACCTCCCCCACGATGCAATCATCGTGGGGGAGGTACAACACATAAAAGCATTAGACGTTTTCTATTTCTTTTTTTTATCATCTTTAGTCACAAATATTGAAACTATTGTAACTAAACCTGTCATACCGAAAAATCCTGCAAACCATTGATGGTCCAGATAAAGAGCAAATCCTGCCACGGCCATAAATACAACAATTGACAAAAAAGCAAAAAACATTCCGAAAAAATTTATTCGTCCTGTTCTACGTTCAGCATTGCTTATGATTTTTAATTTCTTCATATCTGAGCAATGACGATGCTCCTGCTCCTTTTCCGAAGCAGCAATAAAATAATCAAGAATTTTGGGGTCTATCGCTATATATTTAGTTAATTCCTCTGGTGAAGGCATGGAACTATCCTCTACGGTAACAGTCTGTTCCAATTGATTGCCTACGCCATTACTAGTAGATACGTGAGTTTCGCTGCGTTTTATTGATTGCTTAGCCATTTTTCATTGCTACTTTGTTAAAGCCATTACGCATGTCACGCCCTATTTTTTCACGATCTGAACGTAAGTTAACTGAATCTGATTTTGATTTTTCAAACATTTCTCGACGAATTTCCTTTACAGAATCAGATTCCACATCGTATTTACCAGACGAAGCACTACGAAATGTTTTTGCCCCATTTGACATAAAATGTTTGACACCTTTGATTATGCACATATAATATTCTCCTTTTTGTTTGATTTCAGTTGCAAAGTTAATAAATTAATTATAATAAGCAATGTTTTATGTGTTAAAGTGCAACACCTGTGTATTTTTATCTCCCCTTATACATATCCACGTAATATCGTTGATAGTCACCACTTGTCACATTATCCATCCACTCCTGATTGTCCAGATACCACTTCACCGTCTTCTCGATACCCTCCTCAAACTGCAAGCTCGGTTCCCAGCCCAGCTCATCCTTCAGCTTACGGCTGTCTATCGCATAACGCACATCATGACCCTTACGGTCAGATATATGAGTTATCAGATCATTATCAGCACCCTCAGGCCTGCCCAGCAAACGGTCCACCGTCTTTATCAGCACCTTTATGATGTCGATGTTCTTCCATTCATTGAAACCACCGATGTTATACGTCTCAGCCACACGGCCACGATGGAATATCACATCTATAGCCCTCGCATGATCCACCACATACAGCCAGTCTCTCACGTTCTCACCCTTACCATATACAGGCAACGGCTTACGATGACGGATGTTATTGATAAATAGCGGAATCAACTTCTCAGGGAACTGATACGGCCCATAGTTGTTAGAGCAGTTGGTCACCACCGTAGGCATGCCGTACGTATCATGAAAAGCACGCACAAAGTGGTCACTCCCCGCCTTAGCCGCCGAGTAAGGACTGTGCGGATTATATTTCGTCGTTTCCAGGAAGAACTCACGGCCATAAGCATGATGATGCTCTGCCGACGAAGCCTTCGTCGTGAAAGGCGACTCTATTCCCTCTGGGTCAGTCAGCTCCAGCGCCCCATACACCTCATCCGTAGAGATGTGATAGAACCTCTTGCCCTCATAACCCTCAGGCCTGCTCTCCCAGTACTCATTAGCCGCCTGCAGCAACGTCAGCGTACCCATTACGTTAGTCCGTGCAAACACGAAAGGATCCTTTATCGAGCGGTCCACATGCGTCTCTGCTGCCAGATGTATCACCCCGTCTATCTCATACTGCGCCAGCAGCTTCTTTATCACCTCATAGTCACATATGTCAGCCTTCACAAACGTATAGTTAGGCATCCCCTCTATATCCCTGAGATTAGCCAGATTACCCGCATATGTCAACTTATCCAGGTTGATGATATGATACTCCGGATACTTGTTTACGAACAAGCGAACCACATGATTGCCGATAAACCCGGCACCACCTGTTATTAAGATATTTCTTTTCATATATTTCTATTTACCAGTCATCCTCTTCAGACATATCAATGCGTTTATAGCCAATAATGTCTATTTCATTGATTAATCTATCAGTAGAATCATCTATATTTTAAAAATAAGATTGCCCATTGTATAAATCAACTACAAAATTACAGTAATATTTTTTATAATCAAAATAAAATAACTTTAATATAATATTCATAGATAGATTTATTTGTTAGCCTTCTGTCTTGTACAGAAAAGCAACTTTGCAAAATCTCTAGACTGATTGCTGTTTTCTTCACTTTAGATACTTATCCAAGAAATGCAACACCTTTAACTGAACATCCTTATGACAACTATGAGGTATATCCCATATCTCCGTATCTAATTTATCGTCTGCCCCCTGACTTTTCCATACTTCATGCATCTCTTCAAACGCCTTTTTTACCCCACGTATAGGAAACAGATGGTCTTTCGTTCCGTCAATAAACAACATCGGCTTAGGTGCCGCTATAGATGCCACATCCGGATAGTCAAGATATTGACGAAGACCGGGGAGACAATTTGCAAATCCACCATATTCCCGTTTGTTGTCGGCAGTACTCATTTGTGCATCCGTCGTTACCATCCAGCAGACAGACACCCCCGCCTTAACCTTGTCACTTAAAGCCGAAAGCATCCATGCACGATAAGCCCCCATAGAACATCCCATACATCCTATACGATCCTTATCCACATAAGGCAATGTCGCCATAAAATCCGTAGAAGCGATATCGTCATAATGCATGAAACCACAAAGATCACGGCCCAGCATCATCATGTTTCCCGCAATGACATCATATTTACTGCGGTCCACACCCTCTTCGCGCCCTCTCTCTCCCCATAAAGGAGCATCTATGGAGAAACACACATAACCATGTTTGGCCAAATAGTCCCCTACGAACTGTCCCTCATAGAGCGTGTTCGCCCAGCTTTGAGCATCATCAGTCACCTCCTGTGACACCCCGAAAGGACGTATCATCTTTTCTTTGCCTATAAAGAAATGAGCACCATGATCATGCAGCAGGTTCACGGCAGGGAAAGGCCCCTTGCCATCCGGCACCAGGATATAAGCCATGATACGGCTGTAAGCATTGATGTTGAACATTACCTTCAAAGCCACATACCCGTCACGCTTTTCCCTGCCAATGATTTCCGGATCAAAACAGTTAGCAGCCTTAGGAGGAGTCATCATGCATTCCAACACCTTGGCGCGAGCCTTTTCCTTCCATAAGTCGAAAGGCATATTCTGCTGGTTACGCCAGGCGAGAGGATAAGTAAGTTCTAGTTTTAGTTGTTCCACATATTTAGGTAGATCAAAAGTATACTCAAAGACATCCCTCTTCTGTGGAGTCTCCGATTTCTTTTGTGCCTTTACCGGGATAGCAGATAACAGCAGAAATATTATTGTCAATAAACAGTTTTTTAATATCATAATAAATGATTCTATCTACATGTTTTTGCCTTCTGTCTTGTACAGAAAAAGTAACTTTTCAAAATCCGTTGTACTCTCCATCTTTCTATAATTTTATTCAAGTGCAAAAGTAACATATATTAATGTATCACCCAATACCCTTATTTTGGACACTTACGGCATTCATGTAAGCCTTTGTACTTATATTTTTCATATATTTTATATTATTATTGCTTTGCCGAATCACGAAAGATGATCGACAAAGCAATATGGCTTCAAAGTAGTATACGGCGTAAAAGCCTATTTAATAATTTAATCTATTTATATTTTTAAAAGGGGTTGTTTATGACTCCTTGTTTTAACATGGTCAGAATATTTAATGTGTTCATGGTATAATTACTACTCTGCTATTTGAGCCTTAATAAATAATTTACGCACGAATTTCATATCATGTTCAACCATTATTTTAATCAATTCCGGGAATGTTGTCTTCGTTGGATTCCAGCCCAAAGTTGTTCTCGCTTTGGTCGGATCACCAAGTAACTGTTCTACCTCACAGGGACGGAAGTATTTTGGATCAACCTCTACCAGGATATTACCTGTTTTCACATCAATACCCTTCTCTTCTGCGCCTTTACCTTCCCAACGCAAATCTATTCCGGCTTCTTTGAATGCAAGTGTGCAGAATTCTCTTACTGTATGCATCTCACCTGTTGCGATAACGAAATCATCAGGTCTTTCCTGTTGCAGTATAAGCCACATGCACTCCACATAATCCTTGGCATAGCCCCAGTCTCTACGTGCATCCATATTACCTAGATACAATTTATCTTGATAGCCCTGAGATATACGACAGGCCGCCAATGTTATCTTGCGAGTCACAAAGTTTTCACCACGGCGCTCACTCTCATGATTGAATAATATACCATTACAACAGTACATATCATAACTCTCACGATAGTTCTTCATTATCCAATAACCATAAAGTTTTGCTACTGAATAAGGACTACGGGGATAGAATGGAGTTGTCTCCTTCTGGGGTACTTCCTGCACCTTACCAAACAGTTCTGACGTAGAAGCCTGATATATACGGCAGCATTTATCCAAACCGCAAATACGGACAGCCTCTAGCAGACGTAAAACACCTACCGCATCTGCTTCCGCACTATATTCAGGGACATCAAAAGATACTTTTACATGACTCTGTGCTGCTAGATTATATATTTCAGTAGGTTTTATCTCACTTATTATTCTTACCAATGAAGAAGAATCTGTCATATCACCCCAATGGAGATTTACCAAACGGGTCTTTTTCATATCACGCACCCATTCATCTAGATACAGATGTTCTATACGACCTGTATTGAATGAAGAAGAACGACGTAAGACGCCATGTACCTCATAGCCTTTTTCTATCAAAAACTCTGCCAGGTAAGAACCATCCTGTCCGGTAATTCCTGTGATTAGTGCAACTTTTTTATCCATTGTATTATAAATGTAAAATTATTTTAATTCTATAATTATTTTTCTCCCAAAATATTCCAAAGAAACATAGCATTGCCTATTATATATCTTTTCCACATACGTCTAGGCTCCATAATCAGGCGATATAGCCATTCCAAACCATGCTGTTGCCACCATATAGGAGCACGTTTCACCGTTCCTGCATAAAAATCAAAAACGGCTCCTATTGTACCACAATGACAATTTATATTCAACTCATTCCAATGCTGATAAGCCCATTTTTCTTGTTTAGGAGCAGTCATACCTATCCATAAAAGATCGGGATTTTCCCTATTCACAGCCTCAATCATATTTCGGTTTTCATCATCATCAAATTCAGGTTTGTATGGTGGAGAATAAGTAACGACCTTAATATTAGGATACTCTATAGCAGCACGCTTACGTATAAGCGAAAGTACTGTCTCACTACTACCCAGAAAGAAACACTTTCCTCCATTATTGTTAAGTCGCTCCATCTCTATATTGAATAAATCAGCACCAGCTATACGCTCTTTAGGAGCATTCTTCCAATGTTTCCATTTATATGCTTTAAGTATTGATATACCATCTGGTATCAAAGCATCCCCATTATTCAAAGCTTCAGCAAAAAAATCATCCTTTTGTGCCATATTGTAAGAGTGTGCATTTATTGTATTGATAAGTTTTTTGCCTGTTGGCAATGCTAATAGTTCGTACCTATCACTAACGATACTTGCACCATTTATTTTAAACATAAAGTTTTTCTTCATTGAATACTACTTATATAATTGAAAAACACGGAAAATAAAACGTGTAATCCGATGATGAAAATTCTGTTGCAAAATAACTCATAAGTAAGTTTATTTCTCGTACATATTTTTATAATCATTAAATCTCTCTATACTGAATGATAAATCAGATGCACTATAAAGAATATTTTTTATATGATAAATCCAAATCAAGGTATATCAGATGATTAGGTACACGTTTTTCTTCAGGTGGTAATTTCATATAATCGCCAAAAACTTTTTTTAAATACTCATCAGCTCTCTTGATACCCATAAATTCATATTGTTCAAATTTATACAAACAATATTCATCAAACAACTGGGTTAAAACGATTCCTCTCTTAGTGCCATCCATATCTGAAGAATATTTTTTATATTTCTTGTCAATAATGCTATAATGAAGATCAATTAAAATCATTAATTTATCTGTTTCATAACTTTTTGATAAAAATTTCAAAAATAGTTCTTTTACAAAAAATGTATTATATGCCTGTGATTTTCTTTTTAATATAGACTGATAATATTTATGCTTTGCAAATTCGTATAATGCTTCTAATTTAGTATCGCCAGCTTTTACTATAGGAAAAATATCGACAAATAGTCCTCTTGATATTTTAACGCCATTCTCTATAAACATAGTTCTAGTATCATAAGCTTTAATATACGTGCAAAAATAGTTTTTTGTTATGCCTGCTAAATCAAAATCAATCCAATCATATTTTTTATTAAATACGATATTTTTAAATTTAATGTAATTATCTAAAGTCATACCAATATCTATATCATCATCCCAAGGAATAAAGCCTTTATGCCTTATTGCACCTATTAAAGTACCACCAATCATTGTATACTTTATATCATTTTCGATACAAATTTTATGTATTTCATGCATCAATAAAGCCAATCGATGATGAAGTTCTTTAATTTTATTATCCATGTGTCATTAATTAATATCCAAAATATTTTGACTAATATTAATAAAATCGATGTTTGCTATTTTATTTTTTAAATGCTACAACCATTCAATTATCTGAAACTTAATCGAAGTCAAATATACTTTGACTTAAATACAGATCAGATTTTATATTTTATTCACAATTACTAAAACTTTCTTTGTTCTATTCAATGATAATAAAACATTCTTCAACTTATGTACTACATAATTATTAATGCTATATATACTTCAGTCTTATAGTAAAAGCACTACGATTAAATTTTATGCATTTGCAGCATATTTTAAATCGTACTTGTAACGGTGTACTAAAGATCTATTTTTTTAACTTTGAATCATGTATATGACAAACTTTCCCCCAAAAAACTAACGTTTTCATTATTTGGAAATTGCATTTATCAATATATCCTTAAAATTACGCTCAAATATATCCAGTTTATAATTTGCACAATACTTATTGTATCCATTTTCCCCCATAAGTTTATTCTCATCAGGATGATTATAAAGATATTCTATTTTTTGTGCTAATTCTTTAGGGTCTTTTTTAGATATGATGAATCCTGTTTTACAGTCATCAATAATATTAGGAATACCTCCTTCATTAGATGCTATACATGTTATTTTTTGCTGCATAGCCTCTAATAATACCAAAGGGAAACATTCATTCTGGTAATAAGTAGGGAGTACAAAGACATCAGCATTTGACATAAATTTATTTTTTTCTTCTCCATATTTTGCGCCATATGCAGTCACACAAGTCGAAAGATTATTATCAAATACATATTTATGGAAATTTTCATTACTAATATTGCTCCATTTTCCAACAAAATGACAACAAAAATGAAGTCCCTTAGATTTCAATATTTTACACGCTTCTAGCAATATATAAACGCCTTTCTCGCACATCATGTTAGATAAAAATAATATATTAAAGTTTGAATGTTCATCCTTTAAAGGATTATTGATTTCAGGTATTCCATTTGGACAAATATAAACATTATCCCGACTTACATATTTATTTATATCTGTATACAATGATTCCGTTAATAATATTACTTTCAAGTTTTTAAAGAACATCTTATACAATAAGTTATCAAATATATTTGCTTGGTTTGTAGCGACACCTTTATTATGATAATGAACAATTATTTTAAATCCAAATATTTTTAGTAGCATTACGATTATAAAATCTTTATAAAAAGCCTTTCCACATGCATTTGGAGTAATATAAATTAATTGAGGTCTAATTGTCATTATGCTATATACTATTTTTAATAGCATATATATGAAAGTAAATAATTTACGGATTTTGAACTTACCAATATCACGCAAATCCATAGATGTTGCAAGATTAATATAATGACAGTCGAAATTAGTCTTAATATGTTTGCTTTCATGTATATATTGTCCTATCATTGCAGCTCCATGAATAGGTGGTGGCATATGCATTATAAATAGTATTTTAGGTTTCATATACTCAATTAATTCAGTCTGATTTATTCTATATTTATATTATAATAACTAAAAGTATTTATATGCTCAAAATAAAAGATCATGTATCTGTACAATAATTGGAATCATTATATCTTAAAGGTTTTTATCTTTTTTATAGACTTTGCCGGACTACCTGCTATAATTGTGTTTGGCTCGAACTTATCACCGCTTACGAGACTACATGCACCTATTACGCAATCATGAGGTACATGCGTACCCTTAAGAACAGTGCATCTACATCCAACCCAAATTTTATCATCAAATACAATTGGCTTTATTTCATTCAAAATAGAGCCATCTTCACTATATATTATGTGAGTATCTGAATCCATTATTAAATCATCCCAACTCAATTGAACATTTTTGCCAAACTCAATTTGTTTATAACAACTAATTACAGATGAAGCAGATATCGCAAAATTATCACCTAATATTAAATTGGCTCCTCTTTCTACATTAATTATACTCCCCTTTCCAATATGAGTTTTACCTTCAAAGTAAACAAATCCATTTTTTTTCACATTGAAGATGGTAGTCTCAGAGCTGTGTTTAACAGGAACTTTATGAAATCCGATCCTAATTTGCGCAAAAGAAGCAGAACCCTTTATACACAGTTTCCCTTTTATAGAAATTTTAGAATTATAGTGTACAAAAATTGGTATTTTTAGAGCTTCTCTTAATGGCAAATTAAGAAAACATATATATAGAGATTTAGGAAGTGAAAGTAAGGCATTCAAGATTTTCATAATTAGCTAATATTTTAGAAAGTACTAATTTAATATTTTTAAAAGATATCCCATACAGAACTTTAAACGTTTATATAATTATCATAAGCCTAAAAATCTAACGAGTTTCCCCTTATATTCGATATGTTTTAACTTATATAATTCAATATTTTTCAAATACTCATTATAGTTCTTTTCTGTCAACACTCTATCTAAATCAAGATTTTTTAAATCATCATAAACATGGCCCATATTAAACAATTTTATAAAATCCAGAGCTTTACAATCCAAACCAATAACTGGTACATCATGGAAAATTGTATCTAGGACGACCCCACTACTACGGTTAGAATAATCACCTTGATAATTCAATATACAAAAGCGACTATCATTAATATACCCATAATATACATTATCAGATAAATATCCTATATGCAAGCTTATATTATCACATTTTTGGCAAATTTTTTCTAACTCTCGTTTTAAATAAGGTACACGAATATTACCTGCAATTATCATTTTATATTTTGTACCTGCAATTTTCTTAGCTACGTCTATTACACCTTTCTCTTTTTCTATTCTTCCAACGAAACAAACATCATATTTTTTTTCTGTAAAAGGAATAACGTCTGATTTACATTTAGAGTTAAATATATAATCAGGTACTACACAATATGGTAGTCCAAATAAATTTCCTATATTCTCATTAGGACAAATAACACCATTGATCTTTTTTTTCGCAAGTTTATACATCATGCGCTTAAATAGAGTATTAATAGCTTCATCATTATATTGGATCAGAAATAGTTTGCTCTTCCTATGGAAAAACATCACTATAGAAAGTATGACAGTTGCAGCACTTGCATGTTGTAAAACAATAATATCATCTTTAGCTTCTTTGAATAGTTCTTTGCTATTTTTCAAAGAATGTAATTTACATTTCAAAAAGGAATCTTCATTTACGCAAGCATCAAAAGGAAGACATAAAAGATTTTCTTTAAATTGTTGCTGGTAAATTGGTCCACCAGCAATTAAAGTTTCTACATAATCTTTAAAAAGTTCATAATAATTATGAGCTACTGCAAAATAATGTCCGATGCACCTACCATTAGAGTTTTGACTCTTTATATCTGCTATAATTAATCGATTCATAACTGTATTAGATTATAATTATTCAATAAATATTCGCTGCTTAAAATAAATACCACCATTCACTTATCTTATTTTATCATTTATATTTTTATATTACTCCTTACCATATTCATTAATGATTTTTATAAAGCATTTTCCAAAATTCATTATATCAATTTTATAGTCATATTTGATTTCATTCGGATGAACATTTTGCAATTTATCTATTAAATCTTCTTCATCATTTGGATTAAAATAACAAACATTTTTTGGAGCTTGTTCTATATGTACATTCAAATTTGACAGATATATATATTTATTTAGAGCCTTCGCATCCTCAACTACAGTACTCCAACCTTCAAAAAGAGAAGGTTGAATAATTGCATATGAATTTTTCATCAAACATAACTGTTTCTTTCTATCAATAAACCCCAATATTACTATACGATTTTGCAGGTTGTTTTGTTGCAAAAAGCTTCTAATTTCCTGAGTGTATTTATCCTTTTTTGAATCTAATAATTTTCCACTACAAACTAATTGATAATCAAATCCTTTATCTATTAATTTTTTAAATACTCGAAAAAGAAACATATGATTTTTGTGAACCCAAAATTGATTAGCACAAAAGAAATATTTTTTATTAATCCCAAATTCTGATTTGACATGTTGTATATTTAAATCAGAAAAATCTGGAAGAGTTACTGCAAAAGGTAATATGAAAGATTTTACGTCGTATTCAGGATAGTATTTTTTAAAATCTTGGAACGCGTCTTTACTACTATATACAACAGGTGTTTTACTCAAAAAGAAATCACGATGTTCTTTATCTCGGTAATTTAATTCAGATTTACTAAAAAATTCGGGATAATGCAATTCTTGGAAATCAGGAATCCAACCCAAAATTTTATGATCATTACTCATTATATTTCTTGAACGCACAGGGAAGACGAAAACATCCTTTGTCTTTGAAATATCAATTCCAAAAAAAGATAAAGGTGAAGCCTTAACATACCTGAAAACCTTATTTAGTGCCTTTATAAAAGGATTCCTGTATAGTTTTTCCATTTTAAGGTATGGATACTTTGTGATTTCTTGAAAAGAATAAAAATCTTTTTTTGACACACAATACAAATGAATTATTGGTTTATCACATTCATCTAATAATGATAGTGATGAAACTAGATTTAATACATATAATGTTCCACCAGCCCAGCCAGTCAGATTTTCATATATAATTGCTATTTGTTGTTTTTCAGCCATATAATATATTTTTCTACTCCTTCTTCTATATTAACCTTTTGCTTATATCCCCAAGACTTTATTATACTTATATCAGCCTCCCAATTAATAGGATCTCCAACACGAACGACATTATTAAAAACGACCTTTTTTTCTGTTCCAAGTAATTTAACAAAAATATAAGCTAAATCAGAAATCGTTATTTGGCATCCATTTGCTACATTTACGATTTCTGATTTAAAAGTGCTATTTTTTATAGCAAGATCTATTACATCAATAATATCTGATATATAAATAAAATCTCTTGATTCTGATCCTGTCCCCCATAATTCTATGGTGTCTTGTTCTTTAAACTTCTTGTACATATCCCAAAATATTTGTTTTTTTAATCTTGGGCCAAATGCAGAAAAAATACGCAAACAACACGTCTGTACATTCCAAAAAGAACTATATTCCCTACATATCATTTCTGTCATAATTTTATGGCAGCCATAAGGAGATACTGGTTGTGTTTTACTGTTTTCACTAACAGGCAATGAAATAGGATTTCCATACACAGCAGCACTAGACATATTTATAAATTTACATTCTGGAGAAAATAATCTTATAGCCTCAAGTAATTTTAAAACATTATATGTATTAAGCCTAAAATCATTAAATGGTTTTTCCATAGAAAAAGGAACATTCGCTGCTCCTGAACAATTAATACAAACATCAAATTGGTGTTTCCTAAATAATTCCAAGAAATCACTATCTACAGCATCTATTGATAAATAATGATCATTACCATACTCAAGAACTACATCACATTCCCATACATCATTATCACGAGAAAAATAATCGACACAATGACTTCCTATAAAACCTTTTGAACCAACAATGAGTATTTTCATTCCTTTATTTTTTTTATAACTTTAGCCGGATTACCTGCAACAAGTAAACAAGCAGGTGTATCTTTTGTAATGGCACTACTTAGATCAACAATAGCGCCTTCACATATTGTAACTTCTTTCAAAAAACGAACCACAAAATATCACACATTATCAAAGATAATAATTAGGTGTATTTTTATTTTAATGGTTGCCATTCTGTATAATTAACACTTAAAATAAGCTATGCTTTGAAAATCTTTTCTATAAAGAAATGTAATTTTCTCACAAGCATTAGCACCTTTGTAATTGGTAGAATCCATAAATAAATCAGATACTTTTTTATTAAAAAAGCTCTCTCTGCTTTATACAAAATTAATCCTTGTATCAGCAATTCGCCTAACCAAACTTTTTCCCAAAAATTTTTCTTCTCAAAAATCATTACTGATATAAAATCTTTTTTTATATCAAATAATGACTTACTCAAAGAAAGAGAGTCCAAAGAATATACCATTACAGGAACTGGGCTATTTGCGATCTTATATTTTCGCATCAAAAAACAGAGATTTTCCCCATCTTCATATCGATATAAACTCTCATTATATGGAAATGTTTTAGCTATAGAAGTTTTTATCAAAGTAGATCCAGCTCTAGGCGAGATTTGTCTCCAAAAACAATCTCTAAAATTATTTTTAGAAATACGCTCTTTTTTACATTTGGAATATTTATTACGTACTTTATTTTTTTCAACATAAAAGTTTGCTGTTGAAATCATGGTCCCAAACTTTTTAACCGTCCCTAATAAAATTTGAAATGCACAGGGCAAAAAATAATCATCCGCATCAATAAATATAACCCATTCCCCATTAGCTAATTTTAGGCCGAAATTCCTCGCATTAGAAACGCCTGCGTTCTCTTTATAATGATAAGAAATTCTTTCATCAGAAATATATTTATTTACAGCATTTGCACTATTATCAGTAGACCCATCATCAACAATTATTAGCTCCCAATCTTTTATAGTTTGCTTAATTATAGACTCAATAGCTCGGCCAATCGTGGCTTCTTTATTAAAAAGAGGAATAATAACAGTTATCATCTAATTCGCTTTTTACAAAATATGTACAACAAATATGACTGTAAAATAAAAGCTCCGCCTTCAAAAGATAATATAGCAAAAGGAGACGTAATAATGTAAAACAGATATATACTTTTCAAGTAAAAAAAATCATCGTTTAGTTTGCTTCTGACAATTTTCACATATAAATAGAATAACATAAATACTGTAAATATACCAACGACCCAACTAAGCCCTATCAATCCCCAATCAAACCATCCTGTAACAATTCCTCCAATCTCTCCGTGTGATAACATTTTTTGGCCATATGCTGAAGTTCCATGAGGCATTCCTGATCCCAGAAAATACTCAAATATATTTTTAAAGTGATCCTGCGTAAAATAATGGAACTGTTGTACTCTTATATAATCTTGATTATCCAATGTACTACCATATTGTTGCTTCTCTTGAATAACTTTTAGTGATTCTTGTATTATTGGAATTTGTAAAAAAAGAAAGATGAACAGACCTAAAGTAATAGCAAACTTAAGATGCTTTATATTTATACGAGATATAGGGAAATAATGAAAATACATAAACAAAAATGAAACTATTCCTCCAACTATATTTGTTCTACTACCCATATTAAACCATATAAGAACAGCTAATAGGACAAAGAACATATATTTGGTTTTAAATCTTTTAAATAATTTATTAAGATAATAAAAAAAGCCAAAGGGCAAAATAAATATTCCCAATAAAAATACATTCTTTGTATTATCAATAGAATTATCATTAAAATCCATGCCTATCTTTAAGGAGGGGAACATCCATTTTAGGATATAAGCTATTATAAAAATAAAATAAAATAGGCATAGGCCTTTTTCTATTCTTTTAATCTCAATATTTTGGCTTGAAAGATAAAAGAAAAAACAAATTAGCCAATAAAAACGTAATGCTTGAAGTGATGCCCACAAACTTTGCCCTCTAAAGAAAAAGCAAGATGCCATACTTAAAAGCAATCCTAAAACTGTTAGTTTTATACATTTGTTAACATCATCTGCGTAGAATTTTGAATGCATAAAGATTCCACAAATACAAAATGGAATTAGTAACACATCTGCTTTAGGTACATTCCCAAAACAGTCACAGGCTAATAATAAAATAACAAGTATCTTCATCTATTATAGATTTTCTTTTAATAGTTTAATTGAGTTTATCTTCAATGACATAATTTTTCTATCAACGTCATCCCAGTTTATATCATCTTTCAGGATATACATCACATCTTCTATCTTATTAGAGTCTATTAATCTATTACTTAACCCAACTAAACTTAATAGTGATTTAAAACGGTCTATACCCCTATTATAATTTGCAATAGATACAAATTTTTTATGAAAAAGCAATGCGAACACTGTTCCATGAAAAGAATCAGTTACAACATATTCACAATTTAAATAATTAGCCAAAAAACATTCAACAGATGGTTTAATATAATCTCCATTTCTAAAATCGATATTTGATAATTTTAATTCATTACAGATATTATATAACATTTCTTTTATACTAATACTACTATCAAGTATATAAGAAAATAAGAATGATTTTTCTTTATTCAATATTGAAGATGCTATTTTCTTATACTCACATATATCTAGTAACATTGTAGGATCAAGAACTAAACTAGAATTAATCGAAAAGACCTCTTTACATACCCGTATAGAAGTATCTTCTCTTACAGAAATAGCAGAAAAGTTCTTCAATAAAGGCTTACATTTTAATATTAGGTCGCTAGGATAATTTATTTCAGAGCTTCCAAAAGATACAGCATATGCTATTCTTCGAATTTTTGATTTACCTAAAAAATTAAGATAGGCATCAAGAATCGGATTAAAAAAATTCATCCGCCAAACTTGATCACTGCCAACAATTATTGCATCTGAATCCTTCCATTGATATTGTTTCAAATCATTAATATATAACTCCTTAATATTATTTCTGATAAAAGGCCTTATATAATAAGACTGTGCAAATAAATCTCCTGTTATATGACGGAAAATAGAGTTCTTGTCAATTTTAATATTATTAAAAATTTTATCATTTATTTTATCACGTATTCTTAATATGGCAGCCTTGAATCCAAAACCATATAAATTTCTTTTTATTACATAAGTATCATACCCTAAGTTTTGAAGTGTCTTCTGCAAAGCAAAAGTTTGAAGAATACCTCCAATATTCGTATGTAATGGTAAAGATAATATATAAACTTTCATGCCAAATATTAATCGTTCAAATAATTATTATTTATAAAAAAATCTCCTATACTAATTTCTTCATTCATGTTTTTAATTTGATGAATTGGGACCTGCCCTATATAAGAAGAAAAACGTGAAAAACTTGAAGGGGGACCAACTATATAATCACATAAAGAAAGACAATACAAATCATCTACAACTGTTGCATTGTTATTAATAAAAAAATTGACATCAGAAGGAATTTCAATATTTTTCTCATTAGTCGAAATAAAAAATGATACACGCTTTTGTGGGAACAAGAAAATTAGGCGCCTCATATAATCAATATATTCTTCTACGGAATAATAGTACCTTCCATCTAAATAATATTTATAATCCCCACGACGAATATGAACCCCCAATATAATATCCGCATCTTTAACTATTTTAGAAAATAAAATTCGACATCTTTTAATGACATCTATATTAGGTCTATAATATTCCAACATTTTTATGCGTTCTATCTCACTCATTTGAGTATTGAAAGATGTTATAGAATTCCAACCGCTAATAAAATTATCAGGATATTTTTTTGCTAGCATATTATATATATTTTTTGCTATAATACTATTTAATAAAGCATTAAATATGAACTTAAATAGTTTTCTAAATATTGGTATTTTTATCTTATAATAATTGAATACAATATGTACATTTCCTATTTTTTTGAGATTATCAAAATTTTCAAATTCCGGATCAGGGAACATAACATAAATATGAAAATTATTTTTCATATTTTTATATAAAGTGGGCATCAGAGACCACAAACGGTTACACGTCTGTCCGATATTATCATATATTATTATCATGCCTTTTAAACGCTTTTAAACAAAAATCCAGAATCATTTTTCTTTCATTCGAGTTCAATCCTATAAAAAATTCCACAAGACCAATTATAATAACAAAATATAAAGATTCTTGGATAAATGAATATATAGTCGTAATATTATGTCGGTGAATCACAAAATAAAGTATAACGCTAAATAAAACTATATATGAGGAAGTTAATAAAACCTTCTTTATGTAATCCATGCAAGGCATCCCTAATATTTTATGTACTAAAAATAATTTAATGAAATAATTAATACTTTCTAATATTAATGCAACATAAAAAGTAGTTATTGGGGGCATACCAAGATATAAGAATACATATGAAACAGGAAGTATCAACAATGTTACTGTACATACAATCGACATAAACTTTTTTAGGTTGCCAGAAGCTTCAATTCCAACGCCTAAGGAATTTGTCATT
The DNA here is from genome assembly GCF_000585355.1 of Xylanibacter oryzae DSM 17970. Lineage (NCBI taxonomy): Bacteria > Pseudomonadati > Bacteroidota > Bacteroidia > Bacteroidales > Prevotellaceae > Xylanibacter > Xylanibacter oryzae. The sequence continues at coordinate 1,452,866 of NZ_KK073873.1, forward strand.
GACGTTATTATAGATGTGACTAGAATTATTCTTATAAATTCAATAGTATTCTGTGGTGATTTACCAAGCCACAAATTTAATATAAAACTTGTATTAATTATAATAGGAAAAGACAATATGTACATTAACAAGAATGTATACTTTGAACTTTTAATCATCAAATTGTACATCCTTGCATATTCATTATCTGCATAATTTTTAATTATCTGAGGATTTAATGCCATCTGGAAATTTGAAGCGAATTGCTGAACTGCTGTCTGAACTTGAACCGCAATGCCTCTTGCAGCATTAAGTACTGGACCTCCAAACATATTAAGTAATACATTGACTCCTTGGGTAGCTCCTAGCGCTGAAAGATTTCCAAACATAGCCCACAACGAAAATTTAATCATTCTATTAAATGTATATTTATCATACATAAATTGAATATGGCAAGTTGGGAATTTTTTTTTAATATAAAATCTATAAAGTCCGAAATCCATTATATATATAACAAGTAATAATATAGAGTAAACTATTAGACGATCATATGTTATATATTGAATACTGTAAACTATCAATAATTTAATACTAACATCAAGAATTGATAGATATGCAAATGCTGACATTTTTTCTTCTGCTATAATCAGAGATGTAAAAGGAACAGTCAACACACTTAATAACAATCCAAAAACGGAACAGTGATACACCCATTTACAAGCAAAAATACGATCTGGAGGAATATTCATTTTATTTAATAAAAACCAATATCCGATTGTTTCACACAAAAACAAAAGTAATACTGCTATTAAAAAATGTATAAAAATCGCTGTATTAAATACCTTATCAAGATTACCTTTTTCTTTCTTCCCTATTTCATATGCTAAGAATCTAGAACTAGCAACAGACATAGCCGTATTAACTGAGGCAAAAATCAGCACAAAGCCACCAATAACATTAAATAAGCCATAATCAACAAAGCCAAGAACTTTAAGCACTACGCGACTTGTATAAAGACAAACCAATAACGTATAAATCATACGCATATACAAAAAGAGGGTGTTCTTTGCTATTCGTTTATTATTACTATTAATATCCATTTTATATTATTTTACAGGAGCGATACAATAAGAAATTAAATAATTTAGAATCTATTAGTTATTTTACTAATAATTTTTTTATACCATTTGTTATTTATGTAGCCATACTTATCCATAACATAACGAAATCCATTTCTATCCAATGATAAATAGAACTTTTTTCGATTGATCAATGAAGGTGATAATGATTTTATTAGATGTTGATTAAATGCTGTCGCTTTTTCTAATGATTCCTCTTTTTCACATATAACATCACGGATAGAAAAAAAGAAATTTCTACCTTTTGTGTTATTGGCAATAACAAGTGATGTACCATATTTATTATCCATAACAGGGTCAACATTTTCTATACCCCAAAAATCAGCTATTGTAATATCTGCAACTCGTGGTATCATTTTAAATTTACATTCGTAACAACAAGGTCTTCCTGCGATATGCGTGCCTATAAAACATCTCGTAAAATCATCATCAATTGTATTTTTTACATAAATATTTCCATTTTCGAAAGTAGCCTTGAATGCAAAATTATGCCAACCTCCATATTCTTTATTTTTTGGATGATATTTTAGTATTTTTGAGCCATACTCATTTTCCAAAGAATCCAAATACTTACGAAATAATTTGGGTGAGTTTATACTGCAACAAATAAAATCAACTATAATTAAATTATCAAAATTTTTATACTTTAGAAAACTTCTAAGAGCTGCCATTTGGCATGGGCAACCACATACTAGAACATTTTCTCCTAAAGAAAGCAATTTTGAGATTTTTTTATATAGTCCTGTAGTATTACTCTGTAGATATTTTGAGCCCCTAATTAAGTTCAAGTCATCATGTTTATTAGAAACAATATGCTCAACCATATGATTTTTCGTCCATATAGCCCCTGCTATATAACCTCCTTGGTCAAGCATCTTTTGTGCCAAAGCTGAAAAAAGCCCTCCTGTCGTACTTTCAAATTGAATCTCACGATTTAAATTATAAGCTGCATATGCTATGGGCTTATCCGTGTTTGTACTATTTATTTTTTTTGAATTTATTATAGGACAAACGGCTTCGCACATTCCACAATTAACACATTTATTTGTATCAACCTTGGGATACCAAAATCCTTCAATATCGGTAATAAACTCTATCGCATTTTTATTACAAATATCAATGCAGGCCCCACAACCTACGCAATCTTCTTTTCTTTTGATATCAATCATAAATTAATTGTCTTTCCATTCTTGATCTTTTGCGAATGTCCTTGATGGATCACACATAACTAAAGAATTTGGCTTTACATTTGTTGCAACAAATGATTTAGCTCCTATTATAGCTCCATCTCCTATTGTTACCCCTTTCATTATAATAGCGCCCTGTCCTATCCATACATGATTTCCTATGTGCACAGGTGATGTTTTTTTATAACTATCTGATAATATGGAATGTCCGCCATCATTATCTCTTATTACTACATCTCTAGATATAAGACAACCATCACCAATAGTAATTTCATTCATACATAAAATCTGGACATTACGATTCATAGAACATTTACCAATACTCAAATGCGCATTAGCAAAAACTTGAATATCACACCCACTAAATATGGATCCTCCATTTATATCTAAGCATGAATATTTATCCATCCACAAAGTTGTTTCCAAACGTGAATTTCGAACCTTTTTATATCCAAACCAAGTAAGACCGTTAACTATGATTTTTGCGGTTCTATGAACATCAAATATAGAGTATTTTGTGAAAATCAGATAACTAAGTCTTCCTTTATTTAATGTTCTAGAACGTAAAAAATTAAATAAGAAAGTTCTTGTAATAGGAAGAGGGTATAAACAAGTATTCCTAATCAAATCATTAACAAAACGAGACATCACGCTAATATCTTTTTTGAAATATTATCAACCAATTCTCCAACATTCTTCCAAGAAACTATTTCAATAGAAGTAAAACGTATATTAAAATATTTTTCTATTGCAACAATAAGTTGGACATTGGTTAAAGAATCCCATTCTTCTATATTATCTGAAGTTGTATTGTATTCCAATTCAATTTCATCATTATCAAGTATATCTCTAAAAATTAATGTTACTTTTTCTAAAATTTCTTTTTTATCCATACTCTAAATTTTATTATTTTATATATTTGTATTTTTTTAAATCCTCAATTAACTGTTTAGTGAAATTTTCACGTCCCAATTTATTAAGACACAAAGGGTTTAAAAGATAACTTTCCAAATTTAAACGACAATCTTCTGAATAATCCAAAAATAGAATCTTTTTACTTTGTAACACATTAATAACACTTAGCTGTTTAAATTTTGATGGAATTAATTTATTTAATTCTGTTGATATTGGTGTAAGTAAAAAAACAGGCTTTATGTCTCTTTCTATGCAAAATTTTATAATTTCGTCTATTTTTTTAGAATTATATTCTATCGCATCATTTATTTTTTGTGGTAAATTATCTGTATCAAAGTTAGTAAGATTAAACTCATTAATCCATGCATCAATTAATTGTTTTGCAGCCTTAGCCATTTTAGGACCTTTACATGTACAACGTGAAATGTTATACAAATCAGTATGCCAACTTAATAATGAACTTATTAATTTTTTTATTCCAAGCGTTGAAGGATCTTTGACATATAAATTATAATAATTTATATCAAAGTTATCAATCATTGCCCTGTGAAGGAACGGATAGTAGCGCAAATTTTTATACAAATCACCATCATTTTTAGTATAAGATACTTTACAAAGACTAAAAGGACAAATTGGAAATAAAGCTATACGTGGACCATCTTCATCTAAAAAGGAATAGTAATTTTTCAGTACATTTAAATCGTATGTTAATGTTTGTGGACCTACTGCCAAATTAAATCCATTAACACCCACATTAGAATAATCCAGGGCATATTTTCCGGGGCTACTACCTAAATTAATTATTTCCAAGTGCTGTCGTATTCTACTTATACGTAAAGCATCGCTAAAATAAGTATGATACCAATTACTATGAAAAAAGAGAATCTTATATATAACTTTATATATATGTGCAAAAAAAGCAATATTAAACTTCATTATATTAACTGTTATTTTAATAACCTGGACAATAAAGAGATTCTGGCAAGTATTGATAATTTACATTAAAATCATCGATCGAATTTATCTCATTTAGAGACAACTCAAAATCAAATATCTGATAATTTGACTCGATTCTAGAAGGTCTCATTGATCTTGGTATTGGTATAACACCTTTTTGGATATTCCACCTAAGGATAACTTGTGCGGGTGTTTTTCCATACTTTTCACATATAGAAGATACTATATTAGAAGATACAATATTAAAATCACTTCTTAAACACATCAATGGACTATATGACTCTACCTTTATCTTATTACTATTACAGTATTCAATCGTTTTTCTCTGTATATTTATTGGCGAAACAAATATTTGATTCACCATTGGTTTTACGTTACAAACCTGTAATATCTTTTTTATATGCCGTTCTTTACAATTACTTAAACCTATAGATCGGACTTTGCCACTTTTTAGCAAACATTCTAAAGAATCCCAGATTTCTTCTAAACAGTCATTATATGGCCAATGCATGAGGAGTAAATCAATATAATCAGTTCTTAATTTTTTTAAAGATTCATTTGCTTGCTTGAAAACGACCTCTCTATGATTTCTATTTATACATGATGCTGAATTATAGAAATATGCACCAATAGGAAACCCATTATTATCAAGTTTGTCGCCTATTTTAGTAGTAATGAATACATCTTTTCTTTTATATTTTGTATTATTGAAAATAAAATTGAAATTATCGCCCAAATCTTCTTCATTAGAATAACAATGAGCTGTATCAAATAGGAAACAACCATTATCTAAAGCTGATAGAAGTGAATTACGTAGTGACTCTCCAAAAATAGAATATGTTCCAAATCCGACAATTGGCATTTCTACCCCATTTGAAAGTTTGACAAGTTTATCCATTATATATTGTTTTCAATATTTATATAACAATCTCTCTTTACATATTTAGAGATATCCAAAATATATCTATTAGATTGATATATTGAGAATCCTAAATTAGTATAAAGTTCTTTTACCATTCTATTTTTGGTAGTAGATAAATATTCGCCTACAATTTTTTTATAGCCTTTTCCCTCCGCTATTGATACTATTGTATTTAACGTAAAGTTTTCCATACCTCTATTCAGAACTCGGCAACTCATAAACCATGTATCAATAAATAACGTATCATCATTTAGTTTTTTCATTATAACAACAGATACAAGCCCATTGTCACCAAATTTATCTTTTAAAGTAAAACTGATGCAAATTGTATCTTTTTCCATAGCCAAATCTTCAATATCAGTCTCTGCATATCTTACAGTTCTTAGATTAAATTGATTGCTTCGTTGAGATAATTGCGCTATTCTAGGAATATTAAACTTATTAAATCCTTCTATTTTTGAAACCATATTCAATGATATCAAAAAATCTTTTTCATTATCGAATGATTTTGAATATATATCTCTCTCTGCCTGTAATTGATATTGCTTTGTTCGATTTTTATCGGCGGTGCTGTAAGATGTAGTTTCAAATAAATTCAGAGAATAAATATATTCTAAGTATTCTGCTGGGTCTTCTGGTAAATTGGGGACGGTTATTCCTATTATATTCTCCTTTACCATATTCCGTTCAAAGGGGTTATCATCAATAAATACCATAGAATCAAAGCTTATATTAAGTATTTTTTGTATTCTTATAATATTATCAACTTTTGTTTCCCAATTCGCAATAAAAACTGAAATATCATCTAGATTAAGGATCATATCAGGATGTTTTTCAAATGGTTTTTTTGCAATGTCTTCATCATTTTTACTACATACACAAATAATTATTCCACGATCCTTAAGTTTTTTTACCCACATTTGGAATTCAGTAAAAACCTTGCCTATTCCCAAACCATGGCCTAACTGAATGCCTTCCATACCATCATCCCCGATAATACCTCCCCATAATGTATTATCTAAATCTAGAATAAGACATTTTTTTATTTTGCCTTGTGCTGCTGAGACTATATCCATAGTTCTTGAAGCCACATATGGTAATATGTCTAGTGACAGTATCATTTCTGTGCTAATATATATGGTCGAATCAAACATTATATTTCGTCCAAACTTATTTTGTATGGCACACAGATCACAGATAAAAAGATTATGTACTTCTTGGGATAACCGCATAAGCTCATAATTTAATTTACGCACTTGATATGTAAATGAAGATGTAACTTTATTTGCATAACTACCAAATACAGAATCGTCTATTTCCGGATAATTATAATATATTATTTTCGAATCTGTATTACTACATATATACCTTACGAAAGATAAACGTTCTTCTGCTAAATTAACTAGTTCTGTGTTTTGCAACAAACTATATTTTTCATTCAATTTATGGGTTGATTGAAATACAATAATATAGTCTGCATTAAACTGATAAAGTTGGCTGTTATGATCCATAAATTGCAGTTCAACTTGATTATATTCAGCTTCAAACATTTCTATATTAAATTCTCGATCTATTCCCATTCCTTTTATAGCTGTTGCTAAGAATTGAGTAGAGGTATCACCTACTATAGCCAACTTAATAATAGGTAATTCAGAATTGTTTTGTTTCAATTTTTTCTTTAATTGCTGAAAAGTAAGCATTTACATTATTTATTTAATTGTTTTACTACTTTAGCTGGATTTCCTGCTGCAACACAAAAGTCAGGTACATCGTGAGTAACTACACTTCCAGCACCTATTATGGAACCCTTTCCAATTACAACGCCTTTGAGTATAATGCAATTCATTCCTATCCAAGAATCATCATTAATAACAATTGGTTCTGTAGCGACATCTCCCCAATCTTTATTTTTAATAAAATTCTCGCCATGCCTTATATCATAAAGTTCATCTGAAATATCTGTTCTTCTTTTCAAATAACTCAAAGAATGAGAGTCATGATCATAAATAGTACAACCCCATGCTATTGTTACATTATTGCCTACTACAATAGAGGATCTACTTATAAATGTACTATTCCCAATATAAGAATGATTCCCTATAATTACACTTCCTTGTTCTGATTCAAAAATAAAATTACCTTGAATTATGCAATCTGCACCTATTTTTAGGTACTTAAGTCCTTCTTTAGGGTTATCAAGTCTAATATTTATTTTTCTACAAATACTTGTATCATCTATTTCACTGTATTTTTTTAAAAAATATTCATTTTTTATTTTTGTCATAATCTTTTGCATATTTTTTTTAAAAAAATAGGTTAGTTTAGATATCATAAGCTTTTATTATTTAAAAGGTTCAACATAGCTTCGCACTATATAACAATTTTGTTTAAATACTGAATAAGTAATTGAAATAATAATTAAAATTCTATTTTATTTGTATAATAATTCAGTATAGTATTATTTTAGACTTTATTACTAGCCTCATAACTATGATTTAAATATATTATTTATTCAGAGAATTAGTAGCATTCAGAGAAGGGTTGGGGATTCCCGATAAGTATTTTTTACCGCGGCAAACAGGTTATCTCTGTCTAAAAATAGAAGGCTCTGACCATCCGGCACAGAGTCATTTTCTATCTTTTGTATTTTTCTGAGCACGTATTATAGTTGTTGATATATACTTCTCTGATTGGTGCAAAGGTAATATTATTTTTTTTCACTTTATAACGAATTGAGCTTTTTTTTCGGTTTGGTAGACAAATTATATCTATAGTTTACAATATAAATAAAGAATGGCATCCGCTACTATTATTCACGGATGCCGTTTAAGACATTACTTCAGAGCTAGTTAGCCGCTACCGCTGTACCGGTAACCAGTCCTGCCAGAGATTGCAATTGCAAAGTCAGGCATAGTCACCTTACCTTTATCTTATTAAAATGAGTCTGTTCCTACGCAGCTGGAGCATAGCTTTTACACTATCAAAGAATTGTTCCAGAAGTATAAAGGTATAGCTTTAGTGATATGAACTCATAGCTTTAGCATAGTGGGAGCATAGTTTTTCTCTAAAATCCTTCACGTTTTCACTTAATGCGTTGATATTAAGTAATTTAAGCGTGAAGGAAGCCTTTTTTCCTTCACGTTTCCTTCACGTAATACAATATTTTTTGTGCAAATTGATAATAATTAACAAAATACCCGTGAAGGAAGTGTGAAGGAAAAAAGGCTTCCTTCACACTTATCATTCTGTATATAAGCATATTACAGATAACGTGAAGGATTTTAAGAAAAAACTTCTTGTTAGTAAAATACAATTGGATGAACTATCCATACGACCTGTGCCGTTAAATTAATAAGCATAGGTTCCTTTACTTGGATACCAATCGTTTAAAGTAAAGCCGAACCCCTCAAGGGTTATATTGTCCGATGATTGCTCTGCTTTTAAGGGTGTGCATTCATAAAAAAGCTATTCACAATCAGGGCAACGCAATTTATTGCTATTCGTTATAAGAACGAAATTATATTTAAATATTTATCAAAAAAGGAGATTATCCAAGTTATTGTAATAACTTGCACCCCGAAACAATTAAGTTTGTATTGAAATTTTTATTTAGCAGTATTTTCCCCTATCTGTTTTCGGGATTTTTCTTCGCCATAATTAATGGAATTCAGCTTCTTTTGTTGGCATTTAAGGTTCGCATGTAACTACAAATACATCATGCGAATCCGATTTTATTGTGATTATTAAGTAGAAAAAAAGATTGCGATAGAGCGCAATCATACAACATTATGACATTATAGTATAAAATGAAAAATTTATCTATCGGAGATTTAAAAATACGAATTCCCATCATTCAAGGTGGAATGGGCGTAGGAATCTCTTTATCCGGCTTAGCCTCGGCCGTTGCAAACGAAGGAGGCGTTGGTGTGATTTCATGTGCCGGTCTAGGACTTTTGTATAATAACTTATCGACTAATTTTAGCGAAGCATGCATTTTAGGACTTAAAGAAGAACTGAAAACCGCTCGTGAAAAGATAAAAGAAACACAACAAAAAGCGAAAGGCATTATTGGAGTCAATATTATGGTCGCTATGTCAAACTTTGCCGATATGGTGAAAACGTCCATATCTGAAAAAGTTGATATCATTTTCAGTGGAGCCGGACTTCCGCTCAACTTGCCGGAATTCCTGGAGAAAGGGAGCAAGACGAAACTGGTACCTATCGTTTCATCAGCTCGTGCTTTGGGCATTATTTGTGAAAGATGGCACAGCCTGTACAATTACCTTCCGGATGCCGTAGTAGTGGAAGGACCAAAGGCCGGAGGACATCTGGGCTACAAAGAAAATCAAATCTTCGACGAACACTATTCGTTAGAAGAAATCTTGCCTCAGGTAGTAAGCGAAACCGCTATCTACGAAGAGAAGTATCACAAAAAGATTCCTGTCATTGCAGCGGGCGGCATCTATACCGGATCAGATATATGCAAGATGATGGATTTGGGTGCTTCGGGAGTGCAATTGGGCACTCGGTTCGTAACGACAGACGAATGCGATGCTTCGATGGAATTCAAACAACAATATCTGAATGCAAAAGAAGAAGATATTGAGATAATTAAAAGTCCGGTTGGAATGCCCGGCCGTGCAATCAGCGGTTTCTTTCTAAGCCAAGTGAAAGAAGGCATCAAACAACCCAAGTATTGTCCTTTCCACTGCATCAAAACCTGCGATATTTCCAAGAGCCCCTATTGTATTATGCTGGCTCTCTATAACGCCTTTAAAGGAAATTTTCAAAACGGATTTGCTTTTTCCGGTGCCAATGCTTATCGTAGCAACCGAATAATGAGTGTAAAGAATACGATTTCCGAATTAATGACTGAATGGAAAGAGAAAGAACTTTCTCTCAAAAAGAAATAATGTGATATCAACCGCAATGTAATATCACAAAAACAACAGAGTGCAAACTGTCAGACCTATCATTTACGTGCACGATAGATTAAGATCCTGACTGTCTGCACTCAAGTTAACTTCAGTTCATCAACTTAATTTTATAAGTTAATGTAGCACCGGTTGTCTTGTACAATGCACCATCATCACAATTAGGATCGTAAGCAACATGATCAGATGATTCCTTTGTTTTTCCTAAAATAGCACTTACCTTTATCCAAACCTCTTCTCCCGGTTGAATATTCAGATTCTTCAACTCAATTGTCTCTGACTGAGGATTCGGATAAGTACCAGACCATCCACTATTTCCTTCTTTCCATACGACTTTGAATTTTTGAGCAAAGCCTCCACCGTTCTCACAAGTGATTTTATTTACCTTTTTCATAATGATTTGATTTAAATGAAAAACATTAACGATATGTGCACTAAATTTATTAAGAACCAACATGAGAAACGGCATTCGGAATATTATTAACGAATGCCGCTAATGATTTTAGCAAAATGCTAATACAATAAAGAATAAATCAAACTCTATCTTTGATCTTCTTTTTGCCATAGTTCACCTTCGCCCTGATAGCCATTCTGAAGACAAATCAAGTCATTAGAATGACTTAAGAATTTACCACTTTCTTTTCCGAGGCATTCGAAGGCTACATCAGTGTGAATTTTTTCATGGCAAATCCATTCTTCGCCCTCACCCAGAATACCGTTCTGAAGCCATAGTTTGTCGAATGCATGAGACAGATATTTACCTGCTTCTGCTCCTAGACAGACTAATGCTACACGGCCATTTGGTCGTTTCTCTAGGTTAAAGACTTCGCCTTCACCTTGGATTCCATTCTGCAACCATACTTTGCCTAAGGCATGACTCAAGTACTTTCCCTTTTCAGCTCCAAGAGCTTGTAACGCAATTCTTGACATAATGTAAAATTTAGATTGTTAAGGTAATTGATATATTCTAATTCTTATCTATATTTATATAAAAAGCCGCTTACTTTTTATGACTAAAAAAATATTTACATAAAGTATAGAAAATACTTATTCGCAAATATAGTCTTATTTCCCGATATTGTCCTAAAATTAACATAGTTTCTGTGTTTTAACTAAAATAATATTTATCTGTTATTCAAAATACATATTTTTTTTACATATCAGAAGTATCCAATCTTCCTTTCTTAATTCATTTTTCTTTGTGGATGCTGGGTGTTCATTTTCTTTTGTGAGCGGAATGCGTTCATTTTCTTTTGTGTGTACAAAAGAAAACCGAACCAAAAGAAAAAACGCAAACACGCTGCGAAGCTACTCCGCTCTGTCATTCAGCTAAAACGAAGAACTCGCTACGCTCAGACATGCTTCGTTTTTTAACGCTTCATTCGGTCGCTCCCGTTTAACGCTTCTACGCTATCGTTTGCAGGCTTACGCACCGTTATTGCTTACGCACTCTCACTGCTTACGCACTCCCTGCTTGCGCTATTGTCCTCACAAGCGTTTCAGTGCGCTGCTTCTATTCCTCCTTGAAAGATTTAAGGAGGTGTCACGAAGTGACGGAGAATGTGAATCAATAAGGATATATCATCTTTATTCAATATTGGTTAGGTACGCGTTCTATTCACATACCCCGCCCTAAAGGGCACCCCTTTAAATCTTTCAAAGGGGAATAAGCGCCGGTGAAGTGAGAAAAACTAACCGTATAGAAAACATCCAAAAAGTCGAAAGAAGGAAAAAATAAATGTGTATAAAAGAAAATGGCACAGGCATATGGATAAACTATCCATACGACCTGTGCCGCTAAGAACTGAATTACAATCTAATCTAATGTAAACCTTAAAGTCTTAATATCATCACTACTACTACCTATCATAATATCAAAATCACCCGGTTCGAACTTATAATCAAGATTCTGATTATAAAACTTTAAATCATCGGGCTTTATCGTAAATGACACTGTCTTTGTCTCTCCCTTCTTAAGGCTGATACGCTGAAAACCTTTCAATTCCTTGACGGGACGGGATACACTGCCTACAAGATCACGGATGTACATCTGAACTATTTCGTCGGCATCATAACTGCCGGTATTGGTTACATCTACTGATACCTTGATTTCTCCATTTTCACTAAGATGATTACTGCTCAGACGGGGTTCTCCATATGAGAATGTGGTATAAGACAGTCCGTAACCGAAAGGATAAAGCGGACTGTTGTCGATATCCAGATAGTTGCTGCGGAACTTGGTAAACCATTTGCCGTCTTCAAGTGGACGACCGGTATTGAGATGATTATAATATAGAGGTATCTGACCTACGCTCTTTGGCATGGTAACGGTAAGTTTTCCACTAGGCGACTTGTCTCCGAAAAGCACATCACAGATGGCATCTCCGGCTTCGCTACCGCCAAACCATACGTTAAGTATAGCCGGAAAATTCCGGGTCTCCCATGTCATTACTGTTGCACGACCTGAGAAATTAAGAAGTACGATAGGTTTGCCTGTCTGCTTGAGTGCGGTAAGAAGATCGTGCTGGGCGTCAGGCATATCAAGATTGCTACGGCTGCTGCACTCTCCGCTCATCTCTGACGACTCACCTACTGCGGCTACTATCACATCGGCATCTGCTGCTGCTCTCAACGCTTCATCAAGCATATCCTTAGCCGAACGCTTGTCGCGCATCTCACGGCCGAACATTGTGGCGTTCTTCTCCATCACTGAATCGTACATCAAATTGGAGCCTTTGGCATATAAGATCTGAGCTTTATCACCTACGGCATCCTTCATAGCCTGATACAGCGATTTGTACTTATCCGCACGGGCTGCTACACTCCATGTACCGGGCATATTGGCACTGGTATTTGCAAGCGGACCGACAAGAGCTATTTTACCGGTTCGTCTGAGGGGCAGAATATTGCCATGGTTCTTAAGCAAAACGAATGTCTCGGCGGCAATACGGCGTGCTTCTGCACGATGCTCTACGGTATAGATCTCTTTTGATGCTCGCTTGGCGTCACAGTACTTATAGGGATTGTCGAACAGACCTAACTTGTATTTTGCCTCTAATATACGACGGCACGCCTGATCGATTGACTGCATAGATACTTTACCCTCATTTAAGGATTTCTCGAGGGTGCCGATAAAGCCATCGGATACCATATCCATATCTGTGCCTGCATTCAAAGCCAGTGCTGATACTTGTTGCAGGTTGCCCATACCATGAGCTGTCATCTCGGATATGGCTGTAAAATCGGTTACAACAAAACCCTTAAAGCCCCACATATCGCGAAGCACATCGTTAAGAAGCCATTTGTTGCCTGTGGCCGGTACTCCGTCTACGACATTGAATGATGTCATCACGCTACCTGCGCCGGCATCTACAGCTGCTTTATAACCGGGCATGTAATCATTGAACATGCGCCAATGACTCATATCCACAGTATTGTATTCGCGACCGGCCTCGGCCCCTCCGTAGAGTGCGAAATGCTTGACGCACGACATAATGGTGTTGTTGGCTTTAAGATCATTGCCCTGATAGCCTTGAACCATTGCTTTGGCAATTTGGGCATCAAGATATGGATCTTCGCCATTGCCTTCTGACATACGGCCCCAACGTGGATCACGACAGATGTCGAGCATCGGACTAAATGTCCAGCAGATACCGTCGGCTGATGCTTCGGTGGCGGCTATGCGCGCACTCTCTTTGATGGCGTTCATATCCCAGCTACAAGATAACGACAACGGTATTGGGAACACTGTCTCATATCCGTGAATGACATCCATACCGAAGATGAGTGGTATCTTAAGGCGACTTTGTTCTACGGCCACCTTCTGTACTTCTCTTATCTTTTTAGTACCTTTGAGGTTGAAGAGTCCGCCTACTTCACCTCTTTTGATTTTGCCGGCTACATCGCTGCTCTTTGCCTCGCCTGTGACGATATCGCCGGTGACAGGAAGATTAAGCTGACCTATTTTTTCTCTTAAGGTCATCTTACTCATCAGATTGTCTATAAAGACATTCATCTTTGTGTCGTCATTGACAGAAGCTGCACCGGCGCACAGTGTAAATGCAGCGAAAGCAGATAGTAATATGTTTCTCTTATTCATTTTCGTATCAATTATTGATTGTAAATCCTAGTTTTTTCAGACCTGACTGAATTTCGGGACAACTCATGAACAAATTCCATAACAGACCGGTGCGATAATTCTCTATCATCGGTGCGATGGTGAGCTGGTCGATAGCCAGATAATGGGGTGCTGTCCAATTGGCTGTCTCTGAGAAGGCATCGTAGAATCCGTACTTACCCCATATCCAGTTGCCTTTACCCCAGAAATATTTCAATGCGGCCATAGACTGCTGTGGGGTATACGGGAATGACGACAGTGCTGCCGTAGGTGTGATAACGCCTAAATCATTACCGGGAGAATGAGCTGAGTATCCATCGATAGAATAACTGGCGGTAAGTCCCCAACAGTTTTTACCATAGCCTTTGTATCCCTTAGGATTGCGGACACAATACTCATAATCGCTCATCGCATGATTGCGAGTTACATTCCAATAATCGGCATACTCGTCTGTAAGACCTTTTGGACATAACCCGATGTATGAATACTGCGACCAGAAAAGTGGACCGCCAAGTTCTTCGGCTCCGTTATGTTTGAGCTCGAGCGCATAACCGAACGGGGCTGAATTGCTCTTGATGGCTCCGCTGCGTGCCCATCCTTCATGATAACACGCTGCAGGTATGGAATGAGTAGGAGAAGATGCTCCAAGAATATAGGCGATAAGACATTCGTTATATCCTTGTAATGGGAAATTCATATCCCATCCATAGTCGGGTGACCAATGCCAGTATATGACATTCTTACCTCCATTACGATACCAGTCGTACTCCATACCTTGCCATAAGGTGTCGATCTTATCTGCCAGTTGTTTTTCTGCCGTATTGCCTCCTCTGAAATACTGGCGTACGCAAAGCAGGCTCTGCATCATAAACGAACTCTCTACCAAATCACCACCATCGTCTTTCTGACCGAATGGTTTTACCTTACCAGTAGGTCCATAAAGCCAGTGTGGCCACATACCGTGAAACCGATCTGCCTTAGACAGATAATTGACTATTTTGGTCAAACGGGCAACACCGTCTGCACGATTGATAAAGCCACGATCGATGCCGACCAACAATCCTGCCACTCCAAAACCACTACCACCAAGGGTAACTACGTCTTGATCGTTTTCAGGATATTGGTTGTCGAGGTGTATTCGCTCATAAGCCAATCCGGATGTCGGGTCTGCTCCATCCCACATATAGTTGAGATGTACTTTCTCTATATAGTCGAGCATAGCATCATCACTTGAAAATGAAGAAGGCCTGCTTGTTGTTTCAGGGGTAGGCTGAACTGCACTTTCATTTGTCTCG
This sequence comes from Xylanibacter oryzae DSM 17970, assembly GCF_000585355.1. Classification (NCBI taxonomy): domain Bacteria; kingdom Pseudomonadati; phylum Bacteroidota; class Bacteroidia; order Bacteroidales; family Prevotellaceae; genus Xylanibacter; species Xylanibacter oryzae. The sequence continues at coordinate 1,468,311 of NZ_KK073873.1, forward strand.
CCAGCTTTACATGAAATAAATGCCATAGCAAGAAGTAACAAAACGGATAATTTACTTTTTGTCATATACTAAATCATTTTTTTATAGTTTTGGATAACTCTGAACACCCTGTTTCTCCTAAAGCCTCGACTGCAAAATAATAGTTGCCGGAGGTGTCAAGTCCTCTAAAGTTATAAGACTTATTACCAAGTACAGTGATGCTGTTGTAAAGTTTGTCTGCTGCTATGCCATAATAGATATTATAGCCATAAGCTCCCGACGAAGGGCGCCATGATAGAAAGGCGTTGCGTGGGTCTTTGTGAGAACGAAGCACTTTCAAACCCTGTACCTGTGTAGGTCTTTTACCATCGGTACTGCCGAATACCCGGATCTCTGATAAACAGAAATAACCGGATGACGGCATATGCAGATTCTCTACCTTAATATATCGTGTGCGTAATGGCGATTTGAGTTCCAGATAGTCGTGTGGCGAGTCTTTGTCATTATCGCTCTTGTCGACTGCAAGTGTCCAGTCTGTACCATTATCGCTAGCCCATATTCTATACTGGTAGTATATGTCATTGGCGCGATTGTTCTGTACTGTCTTGTAGTCGTAAAAATTAAGTTGAATAGCCTTAACATCCTTTACTGCGCCCAAATCCAGCTGAGCCCACTCTCCGGGGTTGCCTGTCTTTGCTGTCCAAAATGTACGCATGTTCTCATCTGTAAGATTAGACGCGCCGTATATGCTGTCGACGGATGACACAGTTGCCTTCTTGCCGTATGAGAGAAGCATCCAACCGGCAAATCGGTCGGAAGGTTTCTTGATATCTTTATCGGCATTCCAACATGGATAATCGCCAAAGGCTGTATTAGAATACATTATGCCATCTTTATCAAAAGCCATCGGATAAAGTCCGATACGGCGCTCAAATTTATACTTCAATGAAAGCATACATGTAGCTACATGCCAATAGTTGCCTTTAAGGTCGGCAAAAGTGCCGCCATGACCTGAACCTTGTACAAAACCGCCCGGTTTATAGCACATCGGATTATGTTTCTGATAAGTAAAAGGGCCTAAAGGGTTGTCGCCAACATAAACGCCATCGGCATATATTTTGAATTCGGTACCTGGACCGCCATACTGCAAATAGTATTTGCCGTCATGTTTGGTCATATAGGCGCCTTCGACGAATGGGCGTAAAGTTGTATCATCATCATTGTTCATTCCGAATCTCTCCCAACCATGGTGTTCGGGATCGAGCATGAGCACATCGTGTATCTTGCTTATGGGCATGAAATTGTCACGGCTTAACTCTACTGCCTTTATAGGATATTCGTTGCTTGAACCATAATAGAGATATAACTTGCCGTCGTCGTCTACAAACAGACAGGGGTCCCATGATGGAAGCGTGCTGCACTCTACGGCCTGACGCCAACGTCCTGACCATGGATCGGTGGTATACCATATAGGTAATCCCTTGTAAGTGGACCCTGTATAAAAGAGAGTATCACCAACAACATAAGCTGCCGGAGCACATTGGTCATCGTCTGTAGGGAGACGCTGGAATGATGCTGTACAAAAATCCCAATCGCTTAGATTCCTGGAATAATGAAAACCGCCCTGGTTAGTAGAGAAAAGCATGTAATGGTCTTTGTAGGTAAGTGCCATTGGATCTGCCGAAGAGCGGAACGAACCCTGAGCCTTGACATTATCATCATACGACTCGTAATTATAGCTGATATTAAGAGGGTTACAATATGTGGAAGTGCTATTGTTATAAGGGTCGTACCATGGCGTGGCTTGAGCTTTATGCCTTGGTAGAGAGACTGATATTCCGGTACTGCTGACCATCTCAACATTTATATTGCGGTCTCCCTTTTTTCTTATAACATTAGCAAAATCCTTACCCGGATAATACACATATATGTGTAAATCGATATCAGTTGCCGTCAGGTGATAATTGCCTTCTGCATCAGTATTACAATGACTGGGACTGGCGAAGAACATTACAGTTGCTCCCTCGAGAGGCTTACCATCGGTATCGGTAACACGACCGGTAATCTGATAAGTATTGTGTACGGGAATATAGTAATTGCTGACCTGTCCCTTTACTACTTTTATAGAATCTGAAGAATCACTTAAGTTGATGCTCCCTGCCGAAGCAGGAAGCATTAACAGAATGAATAATATGATATAGTTTGTCTTTGTCATTACTTATCTATTGGAGCTTTGTTCAAATCAGGGTTATCCGATAGTTGATCAAATGGAATCGGATAATAGGTCTTGTCTACTGTCCATCCGTACTTTCCTAAAACTGTAGCAGCCTTTCCGGTACGAACTAAGTCGTTATAACGTTCGCCCCACTCGCAACAGAGTTCCATACGACGCTCGTCTAGTATCTGGTCGACAGTAACATTTGTGATTGATGGCATCTTGGCGCGCGCTCTTACCAGATTGAAAGGTGCATCGCCATTTTTACTCTGGCGTACTTTAGCTTCTGCGTTCATGAGCAGTACATCTGCATAGCGAAGTATACGGACATTGTTGTTTGATCCATATTTTGTTCGTCCTGATGTCAACTCGTTCTTAGGAGTATAAGCCTTACCATTCCAGCAGTCGGTCTGCGTTGCGTTTTGAAGTGGGCGGATTACGTCACCACTTGGAGTAGTTGTTCCTGCCTCTAGGAATGAAGTGGTGTATCTAACACTTTCACCTCTATTCTTAGCCCAGTCGCGGAATGATTTGTACAAGCCGATGAATCCCCATCCTGAGATATCGCCATCGTTGGCCGGACCCTGGAAGACAAACCACTGATCTGCATCTACCATATCGCCTGAACCTAATCCAAAGTCGGTACACTGGCACTCTAACAAACTTTCATCGCAGAGTTTTCCCGGTATTTTAAACAATTCATAGAAATCAGGATATAGTTGGAATTTACCACTATTAATAATGTCATTGGTGAGGTCTTCTACCTTAGCATAGTCGCCTTCATTGAGATATATCTTTGCTGCCAAAGCTTCAGCTGTATATGCAGATGCTGCTCCTACGTGCTCCATCTCGTTAGGACGTAGTTTGGGACAGTTGTCGGTAGCGTACTGCAAATCATTAAGAATATAATTATATACAGATTTTAAAGTAGAACGTGTAAGGTCGGTCTGACTGTTACTGCTAAGGATTGTTACTGGTCCGAATGCCTGTGTGAGGCGCCAGTAAGCATAAGCCCGTAGTATTCTAACTTCACCCTGATACGACTTATTTGTAGCCAGAGTTGCAGTATTTGTAGTGTTGGCTGCATATTTATCGAGCGATTCCAAAGCTGCATTAGCCACTTTTATCATTCCGTAATACTGATTCCACATTTCATTCAGTCCCCAGAAGGTATTGTCGTAATTATACCCTGTAGGATCGTCGGTCTTTCCACCAAACTGATTGAGGATAGCCTGATCGTCAATACGACCAGACCAAACATCATCATCACGGATTATTGACAATGGCCATATTACCCAATGCATACCACCGGTACGCAGTTTTGCGTATACACCGGATACGGGCTGGTACATATTGGCCATATCAGTGAAATCTACACCTTTTTCAGGTACACTGTTTTCCGGATCTTTATCCAGATAGCTACTGCACGAAGTCATAGCAAGCAATATTGTGCTAACAGCTACAACAGATATATATTTATAAATTTTCATTGTACTAAATTTTATGCGTTAGAATTGTATTTGAATACCAAATGTATAAGTTGCAGTTATAGGATAAACCTCTGTATCCCAACCCTGAGAGTCGCTAAGTTCGGGTGAGAAGGAATTAGCAGAGAATGTTGTAAATGGACGGTCGGCTGTTGCACTGAGGCGTATGCTTGGCATAGTGTAGCTGCCCATCTTGATATTCTTGAATGTATAACCCAGTGTGATATTCTGGATACGGAAATAGTTGGCACTCTCTACAAAGAATGAGTTGACACGCTGGTCTGAAATGTTCCAGCTACGTATAAGTGCTGCTGCTGAAGGATAGCTATTGGTAGAGCCTTCTCCTGTCCAACGGTTCTTAAACTGGTCGTAATCGAAGTTGTAATTGCTCTGTGCATAACGGAGAGCACGTTTGCGGTTATACATCTTTGCTCCCGACTGACCGTATGTGCTAACTTCAAAGTCGAGATTTTTCCAAGTAATACCGGCATTGATTCCGTATGTGAAGGTTGGTATATAAGAACCCAGAGCCTGTCTGTCATTACCATCAACGATTCCATCACCATTCTTATCTTCATACTTAAAGTCGCCCGGCTGCAGACCGTTCTTTACGGCTGTAGGATCAGCTGCACACTCTGCTGCTGTCTGATAGATGCCGACAACCTTATATCCATAGAATGAGTTCATTTCCTCACCTACTATATTTACGGTTTCTCCACCTTTGATTATTGATGGTCCACCAAGGTCTTTAACTCTGTTTTTAAGTATTGAGATATTGGTACCAATATGGTATTTTAAATCTTTACCGATACGATCTGACCATGTTGCAGACAAGTCGAAACCTTCATTAAGGATTTTACCATAGTTACCTGCCAAAGTCTGATTGCTGAATGCTATCTTAGGAGATATGACAGCATGCTTTGTCATACGGTGGAAATAATCGGCATCAATATTTAATCGACCTTGCAGAGTAGATAGATTAAGACCGGCATTTATTTCATCTACAACCTCCCACTGCAACCAGCTAAAGTATGATGTATTCTGATATCCCGGTAGTGTGGTATTACCGAATACGCCTGATGAACCGTTACCTGTAGTTATGTTTGCGAAACCATCACTTGCAGCAACGTGGTCGTTACCCAGGCGGCCCCAGCTGGCACGTAACTTAAGATATTCTATTGCACTCTGATTTTTCATAAATGGCTCTTCTGTTACAACCCATGATGCACCTACTGATGGGAAGTATCCCCATTTGTCCTGATACTTTGAAGATCCGTCTGCACGCATAGTAAACATAAGGTAATATTTTCCGGCATAATCATAGTTCAAACGAGCAAAATATGAGAGTCCGCGATATGTAGTACCGTTGTCAGAAAGTGTAATACCTGTAGAATTGCCTTGACTTAGATATTGATATTCTTCTTTGCCCTCAGGTACATTAACAGCAGTTCCACTTAGAAAACGATACTTTTCCTGACGCATTGACATACCGAGCATTGCACCAAAGTTGTGTCTGCCCCAACTGTCACGATATGTCATGGTATTATCCCATATATAATTGTCGTAACTTGTTGTACTCTTGGTAAGACTTGTAGTTGTGTTCTGCTGCCAACTGCTCACATAATACGTAGGAACAAAAGTCTTTCCGTTGATAGCCTGATAATTATAGTTGACACTTGTCTTCAAATTAAGTTTCTCTGGTATTAAATTAATCTGCGCATAAAGATTTGTAAGATACTGATGAGAATCGTTCTTCGAATTATAATAGTTGGCCATTGCCACAGGATTATAGAAGTTGGACGTGAAACCTACTGTTGAAGGTGATGCATACTTATCAGGGAATGCACTTGTGTTGTTTGAATCGTATACAGGGTATATACCAGGAGAATTAAACGCCTGCTGCCATGCACTGTTATTAGGCAATACCTGATTGGATATGCTGACAACACTACTGAATCCTACTTTTAACCATGATGTAGCATCATAATCGAGAGTTGCACGGAAGTTAAGACGCTTATAGTTGTTTTTTACATCCATAACTCCATCCTGATAAAGATAACTCATACCAAGAGAATAAGTTGTTTTCTCACTTCCTCCTGTTATACCAAGACTATGATTGGAAATAATAGCGGTACGAAGCATTTCTTTATACCAGTCTGTATCACTGCCAAAAGTCCAATTGTGGAAATCTGAACCTGCATAACTACCACCATACTTATCTATAGACGACTTGATGGTTGGAGCATAAGCATCGTAATTAGCTTCGAGAAGCATTGTAGCATACTGCTGTGAGTTGGCCATCTTAAGTACATTGGTGGCTTTTTGGAAACCAATATAACCATCGTAGGTAATCTTAGCGGGCTGGTTTTTCTTTCCCTTCTTTGTTGTAACAATAACGACGCCATTTGCAGCTCTTACACCATAAATAGCTGCAGCAGATGCATCTTTCAGGATAGACATCTCTTCGATATCCTCGTTATTAAGAAAGTTGATATCATCGTAGAACATGCCGTCTACAACATAAAGAGGTGAACTGTTGGCGAATGAACCTGAGCCACGTATTCTTACTGTAGGACCAGAACCGGGAGTACCACTGCTGATAACATTAACACCAGCCACTTTTCCTTGTATTGCTGTCATTGGAGACGTAGAAGGAACAGAACTGATTTCTGCTGATTTCACTACTGTAATAGGTGATGTCAGATCCTTAGCCTTTGCAGCTCCATAACCGATAACAACTACATCTTCAAGATTCTGCATATCGTCATCTAATGTTACTTTCATATCTGACGATGCTTTAACCTTTTTGGTTTTCATTCCAACAAATGAAAAACTTACTGTTGCACTAGATGGTACATCCTTAATAGTAAAGTTACCATTAAAATCGGTCACCGTACCATGACTGGTACCATCAACCATTACTGTAGCGCCGATAACAGGTTGACTCACCTTGTCTACTACAGTTCCTTTTATTGTATTGTTCTGAGCAAACCCCAGCTGAACAATAAAGAAACCAAGGTGCTGACTAAACATGTCACTATGTATATGAAAAAGAACCCTGTAAATAATCTATTCTCGTTCTCACTAATTTATCATAAAGGCACATTATGCGAACCAAGGTTAAGTGCACTGGCATCATATTTGTCTGATATCGGTACAGACTCTCTATCAAAACATAAATTAGGACAAGCATTTCAACAGCTCGGTACAACGTTTGAAACCTCAGCAGAAAAAAATAGTTTCAGCATTACATTATCGGGTATCGACAGCAATCTGGTACCATCGCTTCAACTACTCCGTAACTTCATGGATAATGCCAAAGCTGATAAGGAAAGTATGAAGACTCTGGCTGAAACATATAAGGTGAACAATAAATCTTTCGTAAAAGATGCTGATGACGTAGCTGATGCCATCATCGAAAAGATTGCCTATGGTGACAAGTCGGTCTATATCAACCATACTTCGGCTAGAGATATTAAGAAGATGAAAGGAGAGGAACTTATTGACTTATTCAAGGAATTGCCGAAAAACGAATGCTCTATAGTTTACTGTGGTCAACAGTCTACTGATGATGTGGAAAATGCAGTAAGGGAATATATGCCGATAAATGAGGCTGCACTACCCGCCTCTATCGTATACAGACAGATGAAGACAATAGAAAAGCCAACGGTATACATATTCAATCTGCCAACGGCCAGACAAACGAAAATTAAAACTTATCAGACAGTAAAACCATGCACCTCAGACAGTGAGAAAGCGAAACTGAAGATATGGGGAAGCTATTTTGGAGGAGGATTCTCTTCACTTCTATTCCAAGAAATACGTGAGTTCCGTTCTTACGCTTACAGCACCTACGGTCACGACCAGCAACCACCGATAAGGTTCGCCGCCGACCGCTCAGCATACATCGCTGAACTCGGTACTCAGAACGACAAAACGATACTGGCACTCGGAATCCTTGACAGCCTGTTCAACAACATGCCTTTGCGAGAACAGAATGTTGAAGCTGTAAAACAGGAGGCTATAAACCGCATCAACAATAACTATCCATCGTTCAGAAATATCGGTACAATGATAGCAAACGATAAAGAACTCGGATACAGCGAAGATCCTAATACAGGCATAGCAAAAAGCATTCCTCTATTGGGAATGGGCGATATCATATCATATTACAAAGAAAATATTCTGAACCATCCACGTGCAGTCATAATCGTAGGAAACAAAAAGAAGTTGCCTATGAAAGAACTTGTCAAATACGGGAATATCATTGAACTGAAAAAGTGTGACATATATAGGTAATACCTACATATGCAATGCACTTTTTCAGCCGTTAAAATCTTTCAACGTGGAAGAAATTTGATGGTGTATTTACCGTTTACCTTTGTAGGAAATGAGATATGATCTTTATCTATGACAGCAAAAGGTATATTTTTTCCAGCAGCATCTGTTACTATTGCTGTGCTGATATCTTTATATCCCAATAGACATTTCACACCACTGTATGATTTGATAATAGCTTTTGTCATTCGCATATCTGACCAACTTTCATCTACTTCGAAGTTGTTAGTGGCACGAAGACCTGTAACTGAACCTTTCGGCCATAGATGAGGAAGAGCTGGTATAAACTGTATAGTATCTGTATAGCTCTGCAGAAGCATCTCTGCCATACCGGCACAAACGCCAAAGTTACCATCAATCTGGAATGGAGAATGTGAGTCAAGCATGTTATAGTAGACACCTCCGGCGGTAGAAGACATATTGATGGTGTAATCGCCTGAATGCCGGAAAGCAAGTTTGAATATAGCTGAACAACTGTCTCCTACTAATGCACGAGCCCATAGATTTATCTTCCAGCCCATTGACCAGCCTTGGGATTGTATTCCACGCAATTTTAGTGAGTTGACAGCAGGAATGAAATATGGACTTGTATGCGAAATCTCATTTAAAGGATAAAGGGCCATCAGATGAGAAAGGTGGCGATGACTACTTTCAGAACCGTTACCAATGGCATAATCCGTATATTTCCATTCGCGTAATATGCTATCACCTGTATTTACGCCAAAACGTGTCTTACCGTAATTACCTGAATATACTTCCTTATGCAAACCTGTATCAAGCTTCTTGAATTTTTCTATCAGCTCACTTACGAAATTGTCGGATACTCTGGATTCAGTTTTACCCAAAATTTTGATAGCATCAATTGTATTAGAAAAAAGATTCCATATAATCTGCTGTGAATGGGCTGTCGCATTCTCGGTAGGTCCATGTTCAGGAGACCAGTCGTCAGGACTCTCATAGGTTCCATCTGATGTCTTTTTAAGACGTTCCAACCAGAACTTTGTGCAGCTTATCATAACAGGCAACGCTTCATCTTTAAGGAATTTCTTATCCAAAGTATAGCGGTAATGCTGCCATAAATGTGAACAGTCCCATGCACCTGCCTCGCAATAGTCGTTATGCCATGTGGTACAATGACCGAAAAGGTTGTTCTCTGTGAAGCAGGCAAATCCTGTAGTTTGTCCGCAGCGGTTTCGTGCATACGACTGCCACTGTGGCTGAACCATGGCCATATTATAAATATACTTTAAGAACTTGTCATGTGTCTCGGATAAGTTAGTTACCTCTGCTGGCCAATAGTTCATCTGTACATTAATATTGGCGTGCATATCACACTGCCATGGTGGTTCTGAACTGTTATTCCAAATACCTTGTAAATTGTTGGGAACATCTATTCCACGAGACGATGATATAAGAAGATAACGACCGTATTGGAAATAGAGTTCTTCAAGGAACCGTAACATTTTGTTACTGTTGGAAGCCTCGTATAATGTCAGCATCTTGTCAGTAGGATACTGATTGGAAGCTCCGTCAAGAGTGAATGATACTCTATTATACAATGCCTGATAATCAGCAAGATGACGACGGTATAATTTACTCCATCCCAGATTGGCTGCATTGGTTACGCGTTTTGAAATATTGTAATCAAGTGTTGATGTTCCTTGTACATAACCCGGAGCTGTAGGACTATAGTCAGTTCCTCCTGCGAGTATCACTAAAACCTCGTCTGCGTTTCTTACATAAATACCTGTGCTATTTGTGGTGATAGTACCTCCAATCGGAATTATTCTCATATGTGCATTATAGCTTATGGTAGTGAATTTCCCGCTGAATGTACCTTGTCCACTATTATATTTAACCATATTGCCATGTGGGTCATATAAAAAGAAGTGGGTATTAATGGCATGGGCTGTTGAAGCTTTTAGATGAATAGCAATACAATGGTCGGGATAACTGGAGATGTACTCGCGGGTGAATGTGGTCTTACCGTCAGGACTTGTCCATGAAGCACCTGCTGTAGCTGAACTTATATCAAGATATCTATAATAATTTTTCGCTGCTTTTGCAGGTGAGGCATCGGAGAACACATTACTTAAATCTTCCATGTACAAATTGCCAAAACTCTGATAAGAGCCTCTTTCGGTAGGACTTCCTTTCCAAAGGGTCTTTTCGTTAAACTGGACGATATCCTGGTTGATGCCTCCATATATCATACCTCCAAACTGACCGTTGCCAATAGGAAGGGCATAATCCATCCAAGGATTGCCGCACGACTTTGCTGTTACTGGATCAGTATACCAAAGGGTCATCAGATTATTAGGCTTATAATTGGTATTTGCTGAATATCTGTATTCAGTGCGTGGTTTCGGAAGTTGGTCTGTATGTGACTCACTGGCTGATGTAAGCGTATGCGGTGTCGCTATTATGCAGCAGAGCGGTAATATGCCGGATAATAATATTTTTAGTTTCATGTTTAAAAGATTATATTATTTATTCTATGAAATCTTCTTATTTCATTCATTCATTGCACCGCAGTGCGGACAGATACCTTTGCGCCTGATGCTGACCCCACAATTGCCACAAACATAAGGATAACGGGCATAATAATAATAACGCCATAGGGCAAAGAAAATATAAGCTGCAAGAAATATGTAGCCTACATAATATAAGGTACTTATACTGAATACGATATAATCTATCGCACACATGCCTGCCAATCCACTGAGATATACTATGGCATCGTAGAAGCGTAAATTTTTGATGGCATCCTCGGCTGACGCTATAGCTACTATTATCATTGCCCATGCCGATATCAGGAATATTGATAATATAAGTGGTACGGTGAATGGATTCAACGTGGGATGGTAATAGAAATGACGCCACGTCTCGGGTGCAAACAACTGTATACTGGCATAGAAAGCGGCACTGCTCGACACTATCACGGTGAGCAATGTGGGATAGAATGATGGTATATCATTAAAATGCACTATTTTGGCTCCTTTCCTCAATATTCGGCGTATCAGATATGCAGCAGCCATAAGACTGATAATTATCATGAATAAGATAAGATGAATATTGGAGAATGTATCAATAAACTGTGAGATAGGGTCGTCGGGAACTACTGACGGGAGGAGTTTGCTCTCGTGAATCCATCCAATGGTGCTCTGATCACGAGCAAGTTGAACCCAGACGCTGTCGGTCTTATCGTCGGGCAGCATTCGGATGTCGGCCACTACCAGTCGGTCGTGGCGATAAACTTCTACACTGTCGGTCTTCAGACTGTTGATGGCTTCTTCGGGCTGCTGCACTATTAGCGGCATGGAATCGGCCTTGACTACAAAATTATAGTTGCGGGTATAGTGATGAGAAGTAGAGAACGAAATAGAATCGAGCTCCTGTTCGGTGAGATTCCACGCGTCAGGAGTATCCGATTCGTTCTTATAATAACAGGAGCTGACAAGCAGCGCCAATATCATTATTGTTATACAATTAACGGTTTTCCGCATATATGTTCATTTTACAGTTTTTACAGTCAAACTCAAGACGAAAGTGCCTGCCATCAGGCAATGAGAGCATAAGTGGCTCACTCCATGTTGGTTTTTCGCCTCCATACCTTACACAATAGCCAAGTGAATAGCGTAGACAGTGGCGGCACTGCATGATAAGTGGAGTGTCGGGCTGTTGCTGCTCGAATGATTGTGCAGCATCTGGCACTCCTTGAAGGCGGTAGAATTCTGCTGAAGGCTTGTTGGATATGTTGTACAGCCATGGATATGGATATGGTTCGGGAGACAACGGCTGACTGTGTACAGCAACCGGTTCATAACTGTTTTGAGAGGTAAACTGTTGCATTGTTTCACGGCGCAGCTGGGTGAGTTGGGCGGCAGGTATGAACCAGTTGAACTCTTCAGGTTCGAAATTTACGGTATCGCATATATATGGTGTGTTGCCCAACTTGGTGAGACAGCGAACAATATTTTCTTTCTGAGGTTTCACAGCTTCCTGTTTTTCCATCTGCATGGTGTGCACGACGCGCTGACCTGTGGAGTCGGTGACTTGCAGTGAGAAACCTTCGGACACTTCGCTTATGGTCATTCTAACCGGTATGCGACGCGACGCGCTAGGTCTGGATAGAAGTCGCTGAAACTCTATATCATTATTACGGTACAGGCGTGTACCCGGGCGAAGGTCACTTGGCATCTTGAGTGGGAAGAGACGGTTGTTTTCGACCTTATTTACTCTGAAGCCCTCTAGTTCACGATGGTCGTTAAAATAACACAATCCGTCACCATTAGCAAAATTGGATAATCCTGCTACAGTGAATGTATGTCCGCGTATTTCCTTGACTGTTCCTACGTATTCACCGGTAGCCTTCGGGGTATCGAAGGATGCAATGTCGGGCTGGCGACCGTTGAGGAAATATGTAGTGTAACCTCTATTGAATGTCTTGTTGATATTAGGCGTGAAAGTATATTCTACTTTACCTATAGAGGCACGGCAGTACTGGTCAGGATGACGTGATATTATTTCGTCAAGGCGCTGACTATAGGCTGCTGTAACATTCTTAACATAATCAGAATCTTTAAGACGACCTTCTATCTTAAATGATGTAGCACCAGCTTGTATAAGTGCTTCAAGGTTATCTATCTGGGCCATATCTTTAAGAGAAAGCAGATGGCGCTCATGTTGTATCTCACGCCCATCTGCATCAGTAAGATCGAATTTAAGACGACAGAACTGTGCACATTCGCCTCTGTTAGCACTACGGTTGAAACAGTATTGTGATGCATAACACAGGCCGGAATAACTGACACATAGAGCACCGTGGACGAAGACCTCGAGTGGCATATCTGGAACGGCGTGATGTATGGCTGCTATCTCATCTACAGAAAGTTCGCGAGCCAGTACGGCACGACTGAAGCCAATGCTACGGAGCCATTTCACCTTCTGAGCAGTACGGTTGTCGGTCTGTGTACTGGCATGAAGGGCTATCGGTGGCAGATCCATACGGAGTATACTCATATCCTGCACAAGGATAGCATCTACACCTATATCGTATAATTGGGTGATAAGTTCGCGGGTGGCATCGAGCTCGTCGTCGTAGAGTATGGTGTTGACAGTAACGTACACCTTGCAGTGATACGGATGAGCATACTCAACCAGTTGACGGATATCATCAATGCTATTGCCTGCAGCAGAACGGGCACCAAAATGCTGTGCGCCGATATATACGGCGTCGGCTCCATTATCGATGGCAGCAATGCCGCACTCCAGATTCTTTGCGGGCGAAAGTAATTCAAGTTGTCTCATCATTCGATCGTATTGATATCGTATGGTGTCTCCTGATATACATAGTAGTTGATCCAGTTGCTGTAAAGCAGGTTGGCGTGTGCGCGCCATGTAACCATTGGTTCGTTTGCAGGATTGTCATCGCGGAAATAATGCAGAGGTATTTCAACATCGTCGCGTTTACCAAGATCACGTCTATATTCTGTATTAAGAGTATTAGCAGCATATTCGAGATGACCGGTGACATATATCTCTCGACCGCCACGCTCCATAATCATGCTAACACCACACTCTGGTGATTCAGCTATGAGTTGCAAGTCGGGACATTTCAACACATCATCTTTGTGTGTCTCTGTATGACGACTGTGCGGCATATTAAAGTAATCGTCGAAACCTCTGAAAATAGGTAATTGTGGTTCGAGAGGATACTGACGAAACACACCAAACATCTTCTTTGGGAGATGGTATTTGGGGATGTGATGATGATAATACAATCCGGCCTGAGCTGCCCAACATATATATAGAGTACTTGTGACATGAGTTCTGGCCCAATCGAATATGCCGGTGAGCTCTTTCCAATAAGAGACTTTCTCAAAATCCAAGTCTTCTACCGGGGCTCCTGTTATTATCATGCCGTCAAACTTCTCATTTCTCATCAGCTCAAAGTCTTTATAGAACATCATCATATGTTCTATAGGTGTATTTTTGGGCGTGTGACTTTTCAGTTTCATAAAACTGATTTCGAGCTGAAGAGGTGTATTTGAGAGCAGACGTATTAGGTCTGTCTCTGTTGTTATCTTTAGTGGCATAAGATTGAGTATAACAATCTTAAGTGGGCGGATATCCTGTGTTGTCGCCCTTGAATTGTCCATAACGAAGATATTCTCGCCTTTGAGAATCTCTATCGCAGGTAATCTGTCTGGTAATCTTAATGGCATCTTTTATTCCTTTATCTTTTTATCTTTTTATATGACTATAATACTGTTACTAAACATACCGATACATTGTCGTATCCTCCGGCATCTTCTGCATACTGACATAGCTGATCGGCTGTGGCTCCATCCAGAAGATAATGGGATATATCCTCATCACTCAACATGTCTGTGAGACCGTCTGAGCATAACATATAAGTGTCGCCATGACTCACTGACTTGTGAAATTCGACCAAATCCAAATAGGATGTGTCGCAACCTCCACCTATACAATTCACTATAATACCGTTATGACTGGTATTCCCTAAAATATTGTTTAGCGAATGATCGGTAGACAACTGGGTAAGTTTGTTGTTGCGATATAGGTATATGCGACTGTCACCACAATTGACCCAATATAAATCATTATAGTTGACTGCAAAACCTACCAGAGTAGTGCCCATTCCCGAATAAATCGGTTCGGCTTTGCTGTGATAAGCTATATATCGTGATACATGGTCAAGCCAATAGTAGGCGGCCTCATTGAAACGACAGGCGTCAAGATATCCCCACGGCATACTAAACTTATGGCGTAGACTATCGAGTACTATCTCACTAGCCTTCTCACCGGCTTTGTGACCGCCTATGCCATCGGCAAGTGCGATAATGTACATATGACTGTCTGAGATGTTCGCACAGGTCTGATAAGTCTCATTGCGGACCAAGCGGTCACCAACGAGTATCATATCTTCATTGTTTTTTCTAACCAGTCCTACTCTACTGGCCGCATCTATTTCCAAATTTAACATAACATTCTGATTTGTTTCTTTCATATCACACTGACTTGCAGGTTGATATTAGCTATAGTCACGATATCACCATTCTTTATAGACATGGCTACATCAGGCTGTAGTTTATGCTGATTGACCATCGTGCCATTGGATGAATGCTTGTCGATTATGCACCAACCGGTATCGTTGGAATACATCAACTGGGCATGAACGCTAGAAACATATTTATTACTCTCGAATATCTTCTGGTATATACCCTGACGGCGACCGATGACAGCTCCATTCTGACCGATTATTCGGATGTTTAAATTTCCATTATATAGAGTGAGTTGTGGAACTCCTGGTACTTTATACTGCTCTGGCAATTCTATGCTACCTCTTCTGGAAGCGGCTATCGAAGCCGTAAACGAATTAAACGTATTTGTGAGGCTGGAATCTTTGGATTTCCTACTCATAACCTCGTCGAGTGTATACATCATACCACCACAATATGTACAGCGCCGACCAAGTCCAACCCTGCCACACTGCACGCAATATAGCAAAGCCTGCCCACACTGATCGCAATAATGTGAGTCTTCATCTATTTCCTCTTTGCAATTAGGACATATTATCATCGCTTCCTTTCTTTCCTATTATTAAATCTTCAGACATTATGGTCTGGTATATCTCTGGGGTACGGCTGTCTACAGGCATTTTTGATACACGTATAGACAGTTGTTGTATAGTGGCGTTGAGAAGGTTACGCATAGCACGGGCATTACCGAACGAAGCATTGTCTTTTAACACGAGTATCTCGTCGATGACATGCATAAGTTTGAACTCGGCCTGGGGGTCAAGATGATAGTCCTGATCGTCTGCCATCTTCTTATATATCTGAAGTAATTCATCTTCGTTGTAATCGTCTATATGCAGACGGTGGGTAAACCTACTGGCTAATCCAGGATTAGTGGATAAAAAGTCGTCCATATTCTCTTTGTAACCTGCTGCTATGACAACAAACTTACCACGGTCGTCTTCCATACGTTTCATAAGTGTGTCTATGGCTTCCTTACCGTATGCATCGCGACTGTCACTAAGAGTGTAAGCTTCATCAATAAAAAGGATGCCACCCATTGCGCAGTCACATACATCGTTGACTATCTTAGGTGTTTCGCCCATATACTTGCCTACAAGTTTGCTGCGGTTTACTTCTATCACACGCGAGGTGGAAAGTATGTTCATACTATGAAGCACTTCACCCATCTTTCGAGCTATCGTGGTCTTACCTGTACCGGGATTACCTGTAAGGATAAAATTCATAGACAACTGCTGTACTTTGCCTACACCTGATTCGTTGCGTTGCTTCATGAACATACTCTGTACGGCGAGACGACGTATCGAATTCTTGACATTACGCATACCTATGAGCTTATCAATATCTGCGAGCACTTCATCAAGAGGGCGTACAGTAGCACTATCATCAATGGATATATCATCTATTGTAATGCGATACATCTCATCTTCACTAAGGCTTTCGTCATTGATCTGTTCGACAAGGCGTTTGCTCTGATGCTCTATGGCCTCATCAAATAGGTGACGGGCTTCGCGAGCATTGCCGAAATTTTTGTCTTTACGAAGAAATATCTCTTCAAAATTGCGATGTATAGCCTGTTGTACCTCATCGGATATGACAAACTTTCGCGCATGAGCCATATTGACAAATATCTGTGTGAGTTCGTCAGGCGTATAATCGTCGAAATGGAGTGTATTTGTGAAACGACTCTTCAGTCCTGGGTTTGTATCGATGAACTTTTTCATCAGATCTGTATAACCGGCAATGATACATATGAACTTGCCACGATCATCCTCAAGACGCTTTAGGAGCGTATCTATAGCTTCTGCACCAAAACTGTCATTATCACCCTGGACCAGAGTATAAGCCTCATCTATAAAAAGTACACCACCCATGGCGCTGTCAATAAGATTATTGGTCTTTATGGCCGTCTGACCAGAATAGCCGGCAACAAGTTTGCTGCGATCGGCTTCTATCAGATGACCGCGAGAAAGGACGCCAAGTGTCTTAAATACATCAGCCATTATTCGAGCTACGGTAGTCTTGCCCGTACCTGGATTGCCGGTGAATATGTAATGTTTCCCCTGGAAAGTATGACTCTCGCCACGTTTAATTTGAAGATTGAGATATGATACAAGATTAGTTATCTCATTTTTGACAGATTTGAGCCCTACCATACCTTTGAGTTTTTCCAGACACTTGTTATAATCAGCTACCTTGGGTGCCTCGTATGGAATATCTTCAGGAAGGATAGTAGTAAGTTGCCGATCGCTCATAGAGGATATATCACCACGCTGAAGACGTTCTGCCTGAGCACGGCATATTTTCTCGAACAGTTGTCGCATGCTACGGCCATTGGCGAAGTTCTTATCTCGTAAGTCGTACATGGATTGGATGCACTTTTGTGTTATAAGTTCTGCCTCATCAGACATGATATACTTCTTCGATTTTACGAAACTCAGAAGTATTTGGTATAATTGGTCGGCAGTATAATCTTCTATATTCAGGAAATAATTGAAGCGACTGCGGAAACCAGGATTGATGCGGAAGAGATTTTCCATTTGGGTACGGTAACCTGCGGCGATTACCACAAACTTTCCGCGATCATCTTCCATACGCTTCATGAGTTTTTCAAGCGCCTGTTCACCCTGTATATCACGTTCGCCTGTATTGGATACAGGTGCAAGGGTATATGCCTCGTCTATAAAGAGAATGCCACCCATAGCTTTATCACATAGTTTATCAACCAATTTGGGTGTCTCGCCCTGATACTGGCTTACCATATGTGCACGGTCTACCTCCACAACATGACCGCTGTCTAGATAACCTATCGAAGCTAATATCTCGCCAAGTTTTCGGGCTATGGATGTTTTACCTGTACCGGGATTACCTGTGAGAACGGCGTGCAATCCCATCTTGTGGTTTACATCTATTCCACGCTCATTTAGCTGAAGGTTGTTCTTGACGGTGTAAGCGACTTCTTTTACGACTTTCTTTATCTCGTCCATGCCTACAAACTTGTCAAGGTCTGTAAGTATCTCATCAAGAGTACGCTCTTCAGGCACATAACCGCGTATGTCTTCACGTTCTACAGTGGTTGTATACGGATCATGACCGATAAATGACGTGAAGATGTCTTCGGCCACTTTACTAGCCAAATGTCCATTACCAAACGACTCATCCTTTATCTTCACCTGATAACGGAAATACTTAAGTAACTGTTCGGAGGCTTCATCTGTGAAATTGGTTATATCATACTTGGTACGCAACTTGCTACGACATATGTCGTTGAGATCCTGATAACTAGGTTCGGGCAGTTCAAAACGATAATTAAACCGATTAGTTACTGCAGGATTGCTTTCAAGAAACTCATCTAGTCCTTTTGACAGACCAGCCATTATAACAATAGGACTGTCATTCCAGTGGTCCATTTCGACGAAGAGCTTGTCAAGTGGATTTACCTGATTGGAATATTTATATGGCAAAAGTTTCTGAACATTATCAAAAAAGAGTATTCCACCACGAACTTTCTTCACATTCTCGTCCCAATGGTCTACAAAACGGTTATAGTCTACTGCATCAACTCTGATAAACTTGTTTTTATCAATAATTTTATGCTGATAGAAGTAATCGCTTATTACTTCTGCAAGAAGGGTCTTGCCTGTACCTGTTTCACCGACAATGATTGAGTTGATACCAATATGGACATTAGCTACATCTTTGCGTGAACGTAAATATGTGTATGAGTCAACAATTGTCTTGAGCTTGTCCTTAACATCGCTTAGTCCAACCAACCTATCAAGGATATTGGACTGAACAAGGGGTTTTCCGCACCATTTGCAGAATTTTGCCTCCTTGCGGTTTTGTTTATGACAATGCTCACATTTCATTATTCTACATCATGTTTTAACTTTTGCAACACTTCTTGATAGTCGACACGCCATGTAGGCAACTTTGGATTGACTGTATTACCAAAATGAGGACTGTATATTATGAAATCTATCACAAAAACTGCTATCATCAGACTCCAACACATATAGTGGATAACTGATTCTCCTGCCATGCTACGGATATGATCACTGACGTCCTGAAGCATAGCAAACTTACTTCCTTTATACTTATACGAATTGGTGCGGAAAGTGAAATAAAGAGGCTCTAGAAGAGTGGACTTAATATCATCATCAAGGACTTGGTTTATAGCCTGTTTATCTTCGTCGGAATTATGACGGAAATTAGTAACATAACATATGTATGCATATATAATGGTTATGATGACTATCGTTAAAATGAACAATGACGGTATACCTTTATAAACTTCTCGAAGTATCATTATAGGAATAGCTGCGGTGCCAAAACCTAACAAGGATATGCCTGTACCAATAGTAAAGCCATACCCATTAAAATAGGAATGGACAGCACATATAAGGGCAGAACAAAGACCTAGAGGTACACCTATGCTGAATACGGTATGGTTCATCAAATATCTGCGACCGTCTGGAGTTATACCAACAAATATTACAAATACCAACCATAATATGCACAGGCAATAAAACGTGTAACTCCATATAATCTCTTTGTTAGAAGCATGAGCCCACAATTGGCGAGCTGATTCGGTCTGTTCGTCTGTCTCTTTTCTCGCAGTAACGTATCTACGATAGTACTTCTGGTTTATATCAAATTCACCCAAGAGTAATATCCATTTTTCAAGAGTACGTTCATAACTATATGCCTCTGAGAAATCGGCAAACGGGTCTTCATGATAGAAGATTGCCAGCCACTGACTGAAATTACCACTGCGTATCTCATGACGAACACTATTCATATAGTTTTTAGAGACATTGTGACCATCACTAAGCACATTCAACTCATCCAACTTATATTTTGGGATTACACCGAGTATACGACAAAAACGGTAAGAGGCTGTCTGAATATCGTATGCCCCCATGCGGTTACGATTTTCTTCCGACTCAAGATTAAAACATTTTATACCTTCTGAAACATAATCGTACCAACCATGCATCTGTGCGTAATATGCAAGACGACCGTCTGGATCTACATAATCAAAGAGTTCGCTAGCAAATTCTTTTTTTGAAAGGTTCTGGCACTCCTGCAATTTGATATTCATCAGTTCACCAACCTCTTCGGGTGAGCGTGCATCACGTAAATCAAAAGCAGCATCACGGTCTATGTTGTATAATATCTTATAAGCAAACGAATGTGTATATTGACGGTTCTCGGTAAGTATCCTTATCGATTCGGTAGCCATACGGTCCGAATGGCAATACATCCACGACAAAAGACGCCCATCACAAAGACTACGCCAATCATCCTCAGTGCAATCGAAATGACCAAAAGCATATGTAATATCTTTAAGAGTTGACGATGGATACTTTGACAAGAAAGGAATATCACTGTCTATCTCGTATACAAGACTCATGATAGCAACATGACGGTCTATACCCTTCTTACCGAACAATGCCCTTAGACGATCTATATCACAATCGGTATGCGACTCAAGATATAGAAAAAGTGGGTCTTTGAAATCTGACAACAGCAAAGAATACTTATCTACATTATTAAGCAACGCCATACTAATTTGATGTATATCGGTGCAATTATTGCCATTAACATCAATATAAGGGAAGGATTCATCTATAGAATAGATGCATGCTATTAGTCCTGCTTTTGTATCTACATGATAGAGATCGTTTACTATGTTTTCTACCTTTAAGGCTATCTTCTCATTTCCACAACTCTCAAGCCACTGTGATATCTTGTGATTGTACAGATATGTTATTGCAAGGCGCCTGTTTTCGAAAAGCAACTGAGCCAATTCTTTTGGATTAGAAGCCATAAGATTGCGTTCCGGGTCGACAATGAAATTCTTATATTTTAGAAATGGTGAAGATATGTCTACGTCAACCTGCTCACCCTTAAACCAACGTTCAACTTCGTCATACCCCCATCTTGTGGAAGAATTAACTGTAGTAAGACCCTGTATAAGTATTTTCACACGTTCAGGCAGTTCGTTGATACGTGGCAGATGACCTTCGCTTTTCTGCTGCATCATCTTACGTTCATCGGGAGAATGTATTTCATTACCCAACCATAAGGCAAAGAGCGTCATTCCCAACGAATAGAAGTCTACGGCCGGGGTTATTTCAACTTCACCATCAATCACATTGGTATACATCTCTGGAGCAGCATATGTAGGTGTGCGTGCCTGAGTGGTACGAATAACGCCTTCACTCTCTAATGTGAAAAATAATGATATACCAAAATCGCCCAACACGACTTGGGTATGTTCGTCATCACGAAAGAAAAAGTTGGAAGGCTTAATATCTTTGTGTATTATTCTGCGCAAATGACAATAATGAAGGGCTGCAGCACACTGCAATGCGATGCTTCTAAAATTCTTTATGTTATGATTCAACTTATAATCGGCAAGAGTTCCCCCATGGAGATATTCCATCAATTCGTAGTCACGTTTATTGCCATCCACAAATGTATAACCAAAATCAATGACATTAGTAATCATTTCAAAATTTATGTTATAGATTACTTTTGAAACCTGCTTGTTTAATTTACAATTGGGATAATATAGTTTGAGAACATACTCATTTTCTCCATATACCACGAGATATATCTGAGCCTCGCCAGATGAACTGGAAAGACATTTAATGTTATGATAACTTTTGCCTTTAAGCACAATGTCATAACTACCCACTTCTGTATGGTTAAGCAAACCTGTCTTAGCTGTTATATCGTCAGAAGGTGGCTCAACTATAAGTGTAGCTTGTTTATGGTCGTTTGTGATTATGGTTTTGTCATCCATTGTTATTTGTCGTCTTTTGTATTTTGATTACTTCCTAAGATTATCCACTTTCCGCCCATCTGCGGCTTAGCACAACCAGATGGACCTGCATGGACTGCATGTTTGTAATTGCATATCCATCCAAGACGCAAATCAACCGGTTTGCAAGCCATGGCGTAGTTACGAGCACTAACAGCTGAATCTGTAGGCGGAACTTTCATCGTCTCAAAAAGCGATGCAAGTCTAATCATAAGTTTCTCTTTTTCGTGCAGAATCTCGTCTAAACTCTTGCTCTCTTTATTATTAACAGGAATTTTAGGATCTTCTATACCATTGTCGTTAGCAAGTAGAGTAAGTACATGTCTACGAAACTCTTCGCTTTGATCACTTAGTTCTTTATCTTTAGCATTTTCGTAGGGTAAACTATTATCCAACTGAATATACTGGCTTGCTACCTTACTAAGAGCGATAAAATCCTTATTGTTATGAAGTTCAGCAACCATTGCTTTTGCCTCTTCTGTTAATGCCATGCCACACTTCTTACAGAATGCGAACTCATTGAGTGTATGACATTGTGGACATACAATGCCACCACGTGGCGAACCGCACTCAGGACAATAGGCTTCATCTCCAGACAAATGCGCGCCACAAAAAGAACAAATATCATTCTTTATATAATGATGGCACTTCTCACAGAAATCAACAGAAGGGTCTATCTTTGCGCCACAGTTAGGACATACAGAGGCATGCAATGACTCTCCGCATGAAGCACAGAAATCAGCTTCCGACTCGTTAAGTGAACCACATTTAGGACATATGAATTTCCCAACCTGTTGTAGTTGGCTGGGGAACGATGGTTTCTGCACCCCCTCATCCTGATGTAATTCCGCATATTTGTTCAGCAACGTCTCCTGTTCTGTTATCTGGTCTTCTTTAGTATTTTCAAAGTCACTCAGCATAGTAAAATCTATTAACTGGTAATTAACATTATAATATAATGTGTTGATTTAATTTAGGACATCAAGTCGACACATATTATTTTATCGCAAAGATATAAAAAAAAGTATAATAACAAAAAAAAACCGCCATAAATTTACATTTACGGCGGTTTTTATAGCGTTTAAGAACTTTATTTACCAAAGTGAAAGACGTTTGTCTATAGGTATAAACATCTTGTCTGCTTCGTTAATATTAAAAGCTTTATACCAAGCTTCAATATGAGGAAGAGCTCCATTTACGCGCCACATCCCCAATGAGTGGGGGTCGCTCTTTACCCGATTGCGTATTTCCTTTTCTGTGATATTACTAGCCCATACTCCTGCATAAGCCAAGAAGAAACGCTGGTCTGGAGTAAGTCCATCAAAGTCCTTGAGTGGAGCATTTTTCGTCGCATTCTTATATGCATTG
Organism: Xylanibacter oryzae DSM 17970; assembly: GCF_000585355.1. Lineage (NCBI taxonomy): Bacteria > Pseudomonadati > Bacteroidota > Bacteroidia > Bacteroidales > Prevotellaceae > Xylanibacter > Xylanibacter oryzae. The sequence goes on from NZ_KK073873.1 coordinate 1,491,594, forward strand.
AAAGATACTTCAAGGCCTCCATGGTCAGCCAAATTCTCACCTAATGTGAGTTTACCATTAGAATTCAGGTCAGGCAATACTTTGATAGCAGAGAAGAAATCTGCATATTTGCCTGTACGACTATCGAAGTTCTTTGCATCTGATGCTGTCCACCAGTCTGTCATATTACCCTTTTTGTCATAATGACGACCTTGATCATCGAATCCATGAGTCATTTCATGACCTATAACTACACCAATTGCTCCATAGTTGAAAGCATCATCGGCTGATGGGTCAAAGAAAGGTGGTTGAAGAATACCTGCAGGGAAACAAATCTCATTAGTTGTAGGATTATAATATGCGTTGACTGTTTGCGGTGTCATTAACCATTCATCTTTATCGGTTGGTTTTCCTGCCTTATGACTAATATACCATTCCGTAAGGAATTTGTTGCACTCAAGCACGTTGGCATAATATGACTTAGATGGATTTATAGTAAGTTTACTAAGATCTTTCCATTTATTAGGATAACCAATCTTAACATAGAAGCTGTGAAGTTTATCTAATGCAGCAGCCTTTGTCGTGTCACTCATCCATGTCTGTGCCTGAATGCGCTCGCCAAGTGATACCTGCAAATTCTTCACCAACTGCTCCATACGCGCTTTGGATGTAGCAGGGAAATAACGCTTTACGTAGATACGTCCCAATGCTTCACCCATCTTGCTTTCAACCTGACTGGTCGATTTTTTCCAACGTGGATAGTCTTCTTTTCTACCTTGCATTGTCTTGCCGAAGAAATCGAAGTGGCCCGCTGAAACTTTATCGCTCAGATATGATGCAGAACTGTTAATAACATCCCATTCCATATAGGCTTTTTTCTGGTCAGGTGTAAAGGCTGCAATTATCTTGTCTGCACCCGCAAGGAACTCAGGCTGGCCGATAACTAATGTCTGATAGTCTGCGGCTTTAACGCCAAGAGCCTGCATAAGTTTATCAATCTGAATATGCGGATATTTGCTACTAAACTCTGAATATTTTATTTTATGATAGTTGGCCTCAACATCACGAAGTTCTGTATTTGATTTCATTACTTTAGCAAGTGATGTCTCTATATTCATGATGTCTACCATCTTCTGCTGTGCAACTTTATCAGAGAATCCAAACAGGCGGAACATTGTAACAATATGTTTTTTATACGCCTCACGTATACCTGCTGTAGCAGAATCATTGTCTAGATAATATTCTTTTTCACCAAGTGTGATACCACCTTGATATATATTAAGAATATTCATAGAGGCATTCTTCTGGTCTGCATCGAATGACGCTGGAACAACATCACCAATACCACCATATGGTTCATACTTTAACTGGATGGCTTCTAACTGTGCTATAGTCTTAGCTTTCTCTATATCTCTAATAAGAGGCATTACAGGAGCTACGCCTTCTTTGTTACGGCGTACTGAATCCATAGCTAATTTATAGAAATCGCCCAATTTCTGTTCTATCGTACCATTGGCAAAAGAACCTTTCTGCAACTCTGTCAATATAGAATTGATTCGCTTGCTATTGTTCTGCTGAAGTTGATCAAAGCTACCAAAACGTGCATAAGCTGCAGGCAGAGGATTTTTTTTCATCCAGCCACCACAGGCATACTGATAGAAGTCGGTCCCAGGCTTCATTGTCAAATCCATATTAGACAGATCAATGCCTGACTTCAATGGGGTCTGTGCACCAACTGTAATGGCGACTGATGCAAAGGCCATAATAGGAATTAATTTCTTCATTTTCATAATTATATCTAATTAAATTCTTAGTTATCGAACTTTTCTAGTTTTTCAGAGGCTTTTTCCCACTTTTCAGTTTCTTCATCCAAAGATTTCTTAATGGTGGAATATTCGTTTATAAGTTCCATGTTACTTGCATTTTTAGGTGAGCAAAGTACAGCATTGAGTTCCTTTAAACGTTTCTCAATATTTTCTATTTTCTGCTCTGAATCTTTCACCGTCTTTTCAAGTTTATGAAGTTTTTTTTGTTGTTCTTTGTGGTCAGTATAACTCAATCTACTATTTTCTGAGGGCTTTAAAGGTTCCATAATTGAGACTATCTTTTGAGACTCTGTATTGGTCTTTGCCGTATTCAACTGGTTGAGTGAACTTATATTCTTGTCGCGTAGAAAATCGTATATACCACCTATATGTTCTTTCACTTTTCCACATCCAAATTCATATACCTTACTTACAAGACCGTCAAGGAATTCTCGATCGTGACTTACGACAATAGCTGTTCCATCAAATGCTTTAATGGCTTCTTTAAGCACATCCTTTGATGGCATATCAAGGTGATTAGTTGGTTCATCAAGAATAAGTAGGTTTACCGGTTCAAGTAGTAGCTTTATCATAGCCAGACGGCTACGTTCACCACCACTTAAAACCTTGACTTTTTTGTCAGAAGCTTCACCACCAAACATAAAGGCTCCTAATATAGATTTTATTTTAAGTCGCACTTCACCTTTGGCAACATTGTCGATAGTCTCAAAAACTGTGAGGTTCTCGTCAAGCATCTGAGCCTGATTCTGTGCAAAATATCCAATCTGTATGTTATGCCCAATCTTGAGTTTACCTGTATAAGGTATCTGACTCATTATACACTTCACAAGCGTTGACTTGCCTTCTCCATTTTTTCCTACGAAAGCAACTTTCTCACCTCTCTTAATTGTGAGGTTCACATGTTCGAATATTGTATGTGGGCCATAGGCCTTACGTACATCATCACATATAACAGGGTAATCGCCACTGCGTAAGCAGGAGGGAAACTTTAGGTGCATGGCGGATGTATCTACGTCATCTATCTCTATAGGTACAATTTTGGCCAGTTGCTTAATACGGCTCTGCACCTGCACAGCTTTAGTAGCTTTATAGCGGAAGCGCTCTATAAAATCTTTAATATCTGCAATTTCCTTTTGCTGATTCTCATAGGCTCGCATCTGCTGCTCGCGTCGCTCAGCACGCAAATTGATGTAATCATTATACTTCACCTTATAATCAACGACCTTGCCACATGATATCTCAAGAGTACGGTTGCTCACATTATTAATAAAAGCACGGTCGTGACTTACAAGCAATACTGCTTTAGCATTGTTGGACAGAAACTGTTCCAGCCACTGTATACTCTCAATATCAAGGTGATTGGTAGGCTCATCAAGAAGGAGCACATCCGGTTTACGTAGAAGTATTTTGGCCAATTCAATACGCATACGCCATCCACCACTGAATTCACTAGTAGGACGATCGAAATCTGTTCGTTCAAAACCTAATCCGATAAGAGTACGCTCTATTTCAGCTTCATAATTTTCGGCTCCCATCATCATATAACGTTCGTGATCATTTGTAAACTTCTGAACGAGCTCCAAATAATCATCACTTTCATAGTCGGTACGCTCAGCCAGTTGCTGATTCATCTTATCAAGACGTTCCTTAAGCGTCGTATTGTCATTGAAGGCTTTACGGGCTTCTTCCCTAACAGTAGTATCGTCCTGAAGTATCATAACCTGAGGAAGATAGCCTATGGTTGTATCTTGAGGTATCGCAACTACACCTGCTGTGGGTTTCTGCATACCGCATATTATCTTAAGCATGGTGGATTTGCCTGCTCCGTTCTTTCCTACCAAAGCAATGCGATCCCTATCATTGACCACATAACTTACATCACTAAACAACGGTTTTATACCGAATTCTACTTTAAGTCCTTCTACTGATATCATTTACCTTAAAAATTATCAAAGTGCAAAGATATGACTTTTTTATTTCAAATACAAAAAATATGCAAAATAATAAGTATTAATGGTTTCTTATTATTTAACTGTTATATGAAAACAACCTTGATGAACTTCATATTTAATGAAACATCTATTTTGTTTACGCATGTCGTTTAGAACTTCGCTCAACACCCATTTCAAAGTATCATTCCTTACCTGGCGGCGTTTTGGGCCATTTGGGTCTTCTACAGTCTTATACCTGTTGTAACAAAGATCGAATGTTGTACCATAAAGGTGACAACTATTCTGAGTTGCATTACCATTATGGTATCTTAATTTAGCGACGTCATCCTTTGTGCGCATCACACTTGTTATGATTATCTTATGCAATGGAACGCCCTTCATCTGAAGGCTATCGAAAAAAGTGCGACCGATCTCCTGAAGAAGTACAGATGCACGAGGTACAAGATACGGAATACTATTGTGCAGATGATCTACATAAAAGTAAGGATTGCAACCGATGAAGACTAGTTCACGTTTTCTATTTTCAGCTTCGCCACGGTTTTGAACCGGTTGCACACCATACTTCATTGCCACAGCCAACTGTACATCATTTTGATCTGGAAATGCCTTCCCAAAATTTGGTACGCTATATATTCTGTTTTTAATCGGTTTACCGCTCTTATCAAAAAATGGAGAGAATTTCATACTCATAGAGTCGTCAGCATCAACAGCTTCGCTTGCTTCTTTTGACATTACTACAGAATCTACTTTTTCTGAGACATTTGTACTATTGGATGGCGCTGTTTTCAACAACTTTTCATTGTGGTCTTCCGCAATAGATGGATATACGCAACGCACTAGCGCCAATAATATTACAACGATCCCAAAACCCTCTAAATATCTATTTTTTGTAATCTTCATTGAAAATTTCGTGTTTTTAAGCTACAAAGATAGCGTAATTGGTTGAGATATAAAAAGTTTTTTGTAATTTTGCAGCAAATTTTTAAGAATTTAAAAACATTGACAGAGAAGCATATCGTTTTGGAAGATATCGACCCCGTTGTTTTCTATGGGGTAAACAATTCTCATTTGCAGATAATAAAGGCGTTATTCCCTAAATTGAGAATTGCAGCCAGAGATAACGTAATACGTGTCTTGGGCGATGAGGAGCAGATGGCTGCGTTTGAAGAGGATATTGAGAATATGCGAAAGCATGTATTGAAATATAATTCTTTAGACGAAGAAGACATCATATCGATTACAAAGGGAGAAAAGACCAAACAGGATTCCGTTAAGGGAGTTCTGGTATACAGCGTAACGGGAAAACCTATAAAAGGTCGTGGTGAAAACCAACAGAAATTGATTGACGCTTTCGAAAGAAATGACATGATTTTTGCTGTGGGACCTGCAGGCACAGGTAAAACGTATCTCAGCATTGCTATGGCTGTGAAAGCGCTAAAAGAGAAGACTACAAAGAAAATAATACTTAGTAGGCCAGCAGTTGAAGCCGGTGAGAAGCTGGGGTTTCTGCCTGGCGATATGAAAGATAAGATAGACCCGTATCTACAACCGCTATATGATGCTTTGGAAGATATGATCCCGGCTGTAAAGCTTCAGGACATGATTGAGAAGCATATCATACAGATAGCTCCTCTCGCTTTTATGAGGGGGCGTACGTTGAGTGATGCTGTTGTTATTTTGGACGAGGCACAGAACACGACACCTGCGCAAATAAGAATGTTCCTTACACGCATGGGATGGAATACTAAGATGATTATTACTGGTGACATGACACAGATTGACTTGCCAAGAGGTCAAAAGAGTGGATTAGTAGAGTCTATTCAGATACTTAGGGGAATAGAAGGTATTGAGTTCATCGAAATGAAGAAGAAAGATATCGTAAGACATAAACTCGTTTCGCGAATCGTAAACGCTTATGAAAAGTTTGATAGCAAGGCTGAAATAAAATCAGACGAAAAGGATGATAATAAATAACAGGAAAATTTAAAACCAAATATTAAAAATGAAAGCTTTAACAAAGACTGAGTTCCACTTTGATGGACAAAAGAGTGTTTATCACGGAAAAGTTCGTGATGTGTATAACATTAACGATGATGTAATCGTTATGGTGGCCACTGACCGTATTTCGGCTTTTGATGTAATACTTCCGAAAGGTATTCCTTTCAAAGGTCAGGTGCTTAACCAAATTGCTGCAAAATTTTTGGATAAAACTACAGACATCTGTCCAAACTGGAAGTTATCAACTCCTGATCCAATGGTTACTATCGGTCTAAAATGTGAAGGTTTTCGAGTTGAAATGATAATACGATCTATCCTTACCGGAAGTGCTTGGCGCGAATATAAGAACGGATGTAGGGAACTTTGCGGTGTAAAGTTGCCTAACGGTATGCGTGAAAATCAGCGTTTCCCTGAACCTATAATTACTCCTACTACTAAAGCAGACGAAGGCCACGACTTGAATATTTCAAAGGAAGAAATTATCAAACAAGGTATAGTAAGTAAAGAAGATTACAATATAATGGAAGATTATACACGTAAAATTTTCGCCCGTGGACAGGAGATTGCAGCCAGTCGCGGACTAATACTTGTGGACACAAAATATGAATTTGGGAAACGTGACGGTAAAGTTTATCTTATTGATGAAATTCATACTCCTGACAGCAGCCGTTATTTCTATGCTGACGGATATGAAGAAAAATTCGAAAAGGGAGAACCTCAAAAACAATTATCAAAGGAATTTGTACGCCAATGGCTTATAGAAAACGACTTCATGAACGAACCTGGACAGACAGTCCCAGAGATGACTGATGAATATGTCAACAGCGTAAGTGAAAGATATATAGAACTATATGAACGTATAACTGGAGAGAAATTTAATAAAGTTCAAGATAAGGAGAATATTGCTGCACGTATCGAAAAGAACGTTACTGAAGAACTAAAAAAACGTAATGTATAAGCAAGAAAAGATAAAACCTTATAGTGAAAAGGAAGAGAAGGGTAAACAAGTAGAACTTATGTTCGACCAGATTGCCCACTCGTACGATTTACTGAACCATAGACTTTCATGGAATATCGATAAAGGATGGAGACGTAAAGCTATAAGACAGCTGGCTTCAGCTAAGCCACAATGTATTCTAGATGTGGCTACTGGTACGGGTGACTTTGCCATAATGGCAGCAAAAATGCTTAAGCCAAAGTCGTTAATTGGAGCTGACATAAGCGAGGGTATGATGAACATAGGGAAGGGCAAAGTAAAAAAAGCAGAAATGGATGATGTCATATCATTCAAAAAGGAAGACTGTATGAACCTTACTTTTGAAGACTCAACTTTTGATGCCGTGACATCTGCTTTTGGAATACGAAATTTTCCGAATCTTGACAAAGGACTAAAAGAGATGCACCGTGTACTAAAGGAAGGCGGACAAATAAGTATAGTGGAACTGACCGAGCCGGTTTCATTTCCAATGAAACAACTCTTCAAAATATATTCCCATACTGTATTGCCTATTGTAGGGCGACTGATATCAAAGGATACCAATGCCTACAATTATCTTACTGATACAATAGAGGCTTTCCCACAGGGTGAAACTATGGTAGCAGTCCTGAAAAGAGCTGGATTTAGAGAGGCTAAGTTTGAAAGGCTGACGTTTGGTGTATGCACAATGTATTTCGCTACAAAATAAAATAACAATCACACGATTATGGACAAATATGGTTTGATAGGATTTCCGCTAGGTCATTCCTTTTCGATAAGTTACTTTAACGAAAAGTTTGAAAATGAAGGTATTGATGCTAAGTATGAAAACTTTGAAATTCCAAGTATTGATGCTTTGCCTGAAATACTTGACTCTAACCCGAACCTAAAAGGTCTTAATGTAACAATTCCTTATAAGGAGAAGGTCATATCTTATCTGGATTATATTAGTCCAGAGGCAAGGGTTATAGGCGCTGTAAACGTAATTCGTGTATTAAAAAAGACAGACAAGGTAATTCTTAAGGGATTCAACTCTGATGTAATAGGATTCACCAAAAGTATCGGACCCATTCTTGAGAAATTCCATAAGAAAGCTCTTATTCTAGGTACAGGAGGTGCATCAAAGGCTATAAACTATGGTCTAAAATCACTAGGACTAGAAACTCTATATGTAAGCAGAAACAGAAAAAATGAGGAGTGCATACTGTATAGCGACGTTACGCCTCAATTGATAAAGGAATATAATGTAATCGTAAACTGTACTCCAGTAGGTATGTATCCGCACTCAGAAGAGTGTCCGCTATTACCATACGAGGCTATGGATAACAAAACAATTCTTTATGACCTTATTTATAATCCTGACGAGACTCTATTTATGAAAAAAGGAGCTGAAAGAGGTGCTACTACTAAAAATGGGCTAGAGATGCTCCTACTACAAGCTTTCGCTAGCTGGGAATTTTGGAACGATATGGAATAAAATAATAATATATTGATGGATAAATCTAATCGTTATATGATGAGGGGCGTAAGTGCAGCCAAAGAGGATGTACACAACGCTATTAAAAATATTGACAAAGGTATATTTCCACAGGCTTTCTGTAAAATAATACCAGATATTCTAGGTGGTGACCCTGAATATTGTAATATCATGCATGCTGATGGTGCAGGTACTAAATCGTCACTGGCTTATATGTACTGGAAAGAATCCGGAGACTTAAGCGTGTGGAAAGGTGTAGCACAGGATGCACTAATAATGAATACGGATGACTTGCTATGTGTAGGTGCTGTTGACAACATTCTTGTGTCAAGCACTATCGGACGTAATAAGATGCTTATTCCAGGTAACGTAATATCTGCTATAATAAATGGAACTGATGAACTTTTAGCGCAGATGCGTGAAATGGGTATCGGTATTTATGCTACTGGGGGTGAAACAGCCGATGTAGGCGACTTAGTCCGTACAATCATAGTAGACTCTACAGTAACGTGTCGTATGAAGCGTAGTGATGTTATTAACAATGCCAAAATATGCCCTGGAGATGTTATAGTTGGCATGGCTTCATTCGGGCAGGCTACTTATGAAGACAAATATAACGGAGGAATGGGAAGTAATGGTCTCACAAGCGCACGTCATGACGTATTTGGAAAATATCTAGCTGAAAAATATCCTGAGAGTTATAATCATGATGTTCCTGATGAACTTGTTTACAGTGGGCATCATCGTCTTGATGATAAAATCGGTGGTGTAGATGTGAATGCAGGACAATTAGTACTCTCTCCTACTCGTACGTATGCTCCTGTAATAAAGAAGGTCCTAGATGAAATGAGACCTGAAATTCATGGCATGATACACTGCACAGGTGGAGCGCAAACGAAAGTGCTACATTTTGTAGGAGAAAACTGCCATGTAATAAAAGATAACATGTTTCCTGTCCCACCTTTGTTTAAGATTATCCGAGATGAGAGCCAAACAGATTGGAAAGAAATGTATAAGGTGTTTAACATGGGACACAGAATGGAGGTTTATGTACGTCCGGAAGTAGCTCATGAAATTATAGAAATAGCAAATAGCTTTAATATTGATGCTCAGATAATAGGGCACATTGAAGACGGGAAAAAAAGTCTTACTATTAAATCAGAATTCGGAGTATTCGATTACTAATAAATAAGAGGTAAAGAACAAAAATATGCCAGAGAATAATAGTATATTGGAAAAACTTGATGGTCTGGAAAGTCGTTATGAGGAAGTTTCAACACTTATTACCGACCCAAGCGTTATTGCAGACCAACAACGTTATGTTAAACTTACAAAAGAATATAAGGAACTTGGCGATATTATGGACGCCCGCAAACGTTACATCGATTGTCTTAATTCCATAAATGAGGCTAAAGATATTCTGAATAACGAAAGTGATCCTGACATGAGGGAAATGGCTCGTGAAGAGTTGCAGAATAACGAGTGTAAACAACCAAAAATAGAAGAAGAAATCAAAATAGCTCTTGTACCTAAGGATCCTGAGGATGCAAAGAATGTACAGATGGAGGTGCGTGCTGGTACAGGCGGAGATGAAGCAGCCCTATTTGCTGGAGACTTATTCAATATGTATAAGAAATTCTGCGACTCAAAAGGATGGAATTTATCGGTTACTAGCGTCAGTGAAGGTGCTGTTGGCGGATTTAAAGAGATTGATTTTGCTGTTAGCGGTGACGGCGTCTATGGTGTTCTAAAATATGAATCAGGTGTACACCGTGTTCAACGAGTCCCTGCTACTGAAACACAAGGGCGTATGCATACTAGTGCTGCAACAGTAGCTGTATTGCCTGAAGCTGATAAATTCGAAGTTAGCATAAATGAAGGTGATATAAAATGGGATACATTTAGAAGTAGTGGAGCAGGCGGACAGAACGTAAATAAGGTAGAATCTGGAGTACGTCTTAGATATCCTTGGAAGAACCCAAATACAGGAGAAATGGAAGAAATTCTTATAGAATGTACTGAAACCCGTGACCAGCCAAAAAATAAAGAACGAGCACTTTCCAGATTACGAACATTCATATATGACCGCGAGCATCAAAAATATATGGACGATATAGCTAACAGACGTAAATCATTGGTTTCTACTGGTGACCGTTCTGCAAAAATTCGCACATATAACTTCCCGCAGGGACGTGTAACTGACCACCGTATAGGTTTTACGACTCATGACCTCACTGGATTTATGAGCGGTAATATAGAGGAGATGATAAATGCTCTGACCGTAGCTGAAAATGCAGAGAGAATGAAGGAAACAGAACTGTAGATTGGTCTTAAAAGATGATTAATACAGATATCGTTATGAATAGAAAAGAACTTATAAATCAAATAAATGCAAAGAAATCTTTTCTTTGCGTGGGACTTGACACTGATCTAGAAAAAGTACCGGAACACCTGCTCAATGAAGAAGATCCTATCTTTACATTCAACAAGAATATAATAGATGCGACTGCACCTTATTGTGTATCATACAAACCGAATCTTGCTTTTTACGAGGCTTCAGGAATAAAAGGGATGGTTGCATTTGAAAAAACGATCAAGTATCTAAATGAGAACTACCCTGAAAAATTCATTATAGCTGATGCCAAACGTGGTGATATTGGTAATACTTCAGCAATGTATGCACGTACATTCTTTGAAAAATATAATCTTGATGCACTAACAGTAGCTCCTTATATGGGAGAGGATAGTGTAACTCCATTTCTTACTTATAAAGATAAATGGGTGGTATTGCTAGCTCTAACAAGCAACAAGGGGTCAAATGACTTTCAACTTTCTGAGGATAAAAATGGTGAACGACTATTTGAAAAGGTTTTGCGTATTTCTCAGAAATGGGGCAACAATGAGAATATGATGTATGTAGTTGGTGCCACTCAAGGAAAAATGTTCAAAGATATACGTAAGGTTATTCCAAATCACTTCTTGCTAGTTCCTGGAGTAGGTGCACAAGGTGGAAGTCTTGAGGAAGTTTGCAAATATGGTATGATTAAAGACTGTGGACTTTTAGTAAACAGTTCACGAGGCATAATTTATGCCAGTAATAATAGGAACTTCGCTGATGCTGCTGGTGAAAAAGCTAAAGAGTTACAACAACAGATGAGCATTGAACTTGATAGGATGACTTCTAAATAGTTTATTTTGAACAACAGTAAGATTATTAATGATCCTGTATTTGGTTTTATAAAAATACCAAGAGGATTACTTTTAGACATAGTAAAGCATCCTTTGATGCAAAGACTTACGCGAATAAAGCAATTGGGTTTAGCGTCTGTTGTATACCCAGGTGCTCAACACACTAGATTCCAACATTCCATAGGCGCATTTCATCTAATGAGCGAAGCCATAACTTCACTATCACAGAAGGGAGTTTTTATTTTCGACAGTGAGGCAGAAGCCATAGAAGCAGCTATACTGATGCATGATATTGGTCATGGACCATTCAGCCACGTATTGGAAGACACTCTAATACATGGAATCAGCCATGAGGAGATATCACTAATGATGATGGAAAAGATAAATGCTAATATGGATGGAAGACTCAATCTGGCCATTAAAATATTCAAGAATGAATATCCAAAAAAATTTCTTCACCAGTTAATAAGCAGCCAGATTGATATGGATCGTCTGGATTATCTCCGTCGAGACTGCTTCTTTACTGGGGTCACAGAAGGAAACATTGGTAGCGCAAGAATAATAAAAATGTTAAATGTAAAGGATGATAATATTGTTGTAGAATCAAATGGAATATACTCTATTGAAAACTATATAACCACGAGACGACTGATGTACTGGCAGGTATATCTCCACAAAACAGCAGTAGCCTGCGAAAATGTCCTGGTAAAAGCTCTCCTAAGGGCTAAGCATTTAGCTAAAAACAATAAAAATATTTTTGCGTCTCCTGCCCTACATTACTTTCTCTATAATAATGTTGATGCAGATTTTTTCAATTCGCACGAAGAGGCTCTAAGATATTATGAGGAACTTGATGATACTGATATATGGAGTGCACTTAAAGTATGGATGCATAGTGATGACAAAATACTTTCTTTGCTGGCTTCTGATATTCTTAATAGAAACATATTCAAGGTTGAAGTGCATGAAGAAAACATTCCACAAGAAAGAATAGAAGAACTTGAAGAAAGGATAAGCAAAGCATTAAATATATCCAAAGAAGAAGCACAATATTTCATATGTGTTGATACCATACAAAAAGATATGTATGACACTAATGACGCGAGTATCACTATTCTTTACAAAGATGGCAATACTAAAGATATTGTAGATGCATCAGAAATACTAAACATAGCTCTACTTTCTAAAAAAATAAGAAAATATTATCTCTGTTATCAAAGAATATAAAGTATTTTTATTATCTTTGCAAGATTAAGTACAACCAAGTTTATAAATATGGAATTTACAGCTAAACAAATCGCTGAATTTATACAAGGCCGTGTGGAAGGTGACGAGAATGCAACTGTACACACATTTGCCAAAATCGAAGAAGGAGTTTCTGGAGCTATTTCGTTTTTATCCAATCCCAAATACACTCACTATCTATATGATACAAAATCATCCATAGTTCTTATCAATGAAGATTTCGAACTTGAAAGAGGCGTAAATGCTACATTAATTAGGGTTAAGAACGCATATGAGTGTGTAGCAAAACTCTTACAGTTATATGAATCAAGCAAGCCTAAAAAGGCAGGTATTGATTCGCTTGCCTTTGTTTCTCCTAATGCAAAAATTGGCAAAGATGTCTATATTGGAGCCTTTGCTTATATCGGGGATGGCTCAATAATTGGAGATTATACACAGGTGTATCCAAACACTGTAATAGGTGATGGTGTAAAGATAGGAAAGGGTTGTATATTCTACCCTAACGTTACGATATACCAAGGATGTAAACTCGGAAATAATATTACAATACATGCAGGTTCTGTGATAGGGGCTGATGGATTTGGATTTGCTCCTTCAACAGAGGGTTATGATAAAATTCCACAAATAGGTATAGTTACTATCGAAGATAATGTAGAGATTGGTGCCAACACGTGCGTAGACCGTTCTACAATGGGCAGCACTTACATCCGTAAGGGCGTTAAGCTTGACAATTTGGTTCAGGTGGCACACAATGTGGAAATAGGTGAAAACACTGTTATGTCAGCACAAGTCGGTATAGCGGGTAGCACGAAAATAGGCTCATGGTGTATGTTCGGTGGTCAGGTAGGACTAGCTGGGCACATACAAATAGGAGACAAAGTATTCCTTGGTGCGCAATCTGGTGTTCCTGGAAACATAAAAAGCAATCAAACACTGATTGGAACGCCACCTATGGAACCTAAACAATACTTCAAATCTCAGGTTATCATTCGCAGACTGCCAGATATGTACAAGCAATTGAATGAGATACAGAAAGAATTGGATGAACTAAAAAATAAATTAGAGTCTAAATAAATTCATTAATAACTTATGTCGAAACAGAAGACACTGAAAGGCAGCTTTTCTCTTTTCGGAAAAGGTTTGCATACAGGATTGAGTCTTACGGTTACATTTAACCCAGCTCCAGAAAATTCAGGTTATAAAATACAGCGTATAGACTTAGATGGTCAACCAATGATTGACGCTATCGCTGAGAACGTAGTAGAAACACAGCGTGGAACATGCTTGGGCAAAGGAGATTTAAAAGTGTCAACCATTGAGCATGGAATGGCTGCTTTATATGCTTTGGGCATAGATAACTGCCTTATTCAGGTAAATGGCCCAGAATTTCCAATTCTTGATGGTAGTTCCGCTATGTTTGTTGAAAAAATAAATGAGGTAGGAATTGAAGATCAGAATGCTCCAAAAGATTATTATGTAATCAAACATAAAATAGAAGTAAAGGATGAAGAAAGTGGATCTTGCATTACTATTCTGCCCGATGAACAGTTCAGTATTACGGCAATGTGCTCTTTTGATTCAAAATTCATTAACAGCCAATTTGCTACTATAGACAACGTCGAAGACTTTGCAACAGAAATAGCTCCAGCACGTACTTTTGTTTTCGTACGTGATGTTGTGCCTTTGCTTAAAGCGAACCTTATAAAAGGAGGTGACATGGACAATGCCATCGTAATATACGAAAGAAAAATAACTCAAGAGCAATTAGATGAACTAGCAGACTTCCTAAAAGTTCCTCATTTGGATGCTACAAAGATAGGATATATACAACACAAACCATTAGTTTGGGAAAATGAATGTACACGTCACAAACTGCTTGATATAATCGGGGATATGGCTCTAATAGGAAAACCTATAAAAGGTAGAATTATCGCTACACGCCCTGGTCATACAATAAATAACAAATTTGCAAGACAAATGCGACGCGAAATACGCAAACATGAAATTCAGGCACCATTCTATGACTGCAACGAATCACCTATTATGGATGTAAATCGCATAAGAGAACTGCTTCCACATCGCTATCCTATGCAATTAGTAGACAAAGTTATAAATATCGGTCCTAATAGTATTGTCGGCATCAAAAATATTACTAGTAATGAACCTTTTTTTCAGGGTCACTTCCCTAAAGAACCAGTGATGCCTGGTGTACTCCAAATAGAGGCGATGGCTCAGTGCGGTGGGTTACTTGTACTAAGTACTGTAGAAGAACCTGAGCGTTGGTCAACATACTTCATGCGTATTGATGATGTCAAGTTTCGCCAAAAAGTAGTACCTGGTGATACCCTTATATTCAAGGTAGAACTATTAGCACCTGTACGACACGGAATATCTTCAATGAAAGGATACTCATTCGTAGGTGACAAAGTAGTATCTGAAGCTACATTCACTGCGCAAATTGTAAAAAACAAATAAAAAAATGAATCATATAAGCCCTTTAGCTTTCGTACATTCTGAAGCAAAACTTGGAGACAACAATATTATTGGACCATTTTGTTTTATCGATAAGAATACAGTAATTGGCGACAATAATACTTTGCAAAATAGCGTAACAATAAATTACGGAGCACGTATCGGCAACAATAATGAAATTTTCCCTGGAGCAAGTATAAGTACCAAACCTCAAGATTTGAAATTTAAAGGTGAAGATACTACATGTCAAATTGGTGACAATAACAGTATTAGGGAAAACGTTACGATTTCAAGAGGAACTGCTTCTAAAGGAACAACTATCCTTGGTAGTAACAACCTATTGATGGAAAGTCTTCATATAGCTCACGACTGTGTATTGGGAAACAGATTGATTATAGGTAACGCCACAAAATTTGCAGGAGAGGTTACTATTGACGATGACGCAGTTATAAGTTCTACTGTACTTACACATCAATTTTGCCATATTGGCGGATTTGTTATGATACAGGGAGGAAGTAAATTTAGCAAAGACATTCCGCCATATATTATTGCAGGAAAAGATTATGGATACTATTGCGGTGTAAACCTGGTAGGATTACGCCGGCATGGGTTCAGTAATGAACTGATAAACAATATACACGAGGCTTACAGAATGTTGTACTCTAAAGGCATAATTGAAGAAGGAATTCAGGAAATTCAAAAAGAACTTCCTCAATGTAAGGAAATAGATTATATTATAGATTTTGTAAGAAATTCTCAGAGAGGCATAGTACGCCCTCTTGTATAAATGAAAACACTCGTCGTTGTTGTAGGACCTACTGGCGTCGGCAAGACAGAAACATGTTTAGGTATTGCAGAACATTTCAATATACCAATCATCAATGCAGACTCACGCCAGATTTATGCAGAGCTACCTATTGGAACTGCTGCACCAACTATATCACAGCAGCGACGAGTAAAACATTTTTTCGTAGGTAATCTCCATATAGAGGATTATTATAATGCATCGATGTTCGAAAACGATGTACTGAATATCATAAAACATTTGTTTGAAGAAAGTGACATCGCTATGATGAGTGGTGGCAGTATGATGTACATAGATGCTGTGTGTGATGGAATTGACGAAATCCCTACTATTGATGAGAGAACAAGGCTAATGATAAAAAAGAAGTATGAATCAGATGGTCTTGATGTGCTTTGCAAAGAGCTGAAAGTACTAGACCCAGAATATTACGATATTGTGGATTTAAATAATACACGTAGGGTTATACATGCCATTGAAATTTGTACAATGACAGGAAAAACTTATACTTCTTTCAGATCTAATGTCAAAAAACAAAGACCCTTTAATATCATAAAGGTAGGATTAGAACGCTCAAGGGAGAGAATGTATGAACGAATAAATGCACGCGTACTAACAATGATTGAAGAAGGCCTAATTAAAGAAGCAAAAAGAGTATACTCAAAACGAACATTAAATTCACTTAATACAGTAGGATATAAAGAATTATTCGAATATTTTGATGGGATCATCAACAAGGAAGAAGCAATCAGACGAATACAAAGCAATACACGCAGGTATTGCCGCAAACAACTTACGTGGTTTCACCATGACGATAAAATAAAATGGTTTGCTCCTTCTGATATTGAAGAAATCATAAAATATATAACTTTAATGATATAGAAATCTTTTTATATTTATTTTTGCAGTATCTTTGCAGCGTTTAATTTAAAGAATAAATAAAGTAAAATAAACAATATGAGTAGAATTCTCAATGAAAAGAATGGCTCACGCATCATCAACTTTTTAAGATGGTGTATCAAAAAGTCACGTCAATTCTGGAAATGGTACAAAGGTTTGTACATCAAAGCTCCATGGTATAAGAAAACAGCTGTTGTAATAGCATCATTAATAGTTTTGTTTTTTATTTATCTTGGAACCGTTGATATTAACTTCCTATGGCTGTTTGGCAAATCACCTGGCTTCTCCAAGATAAAGAATCCTAACACCGCTGAAGCATCTGAAATATATAGTGCCGACAATGTCATGATAGGACGTTTTTTCAATCAGAATCGTCAACCAGTCAAGTACAATGAAGTTAACCCAAAATTTTGGAAAGCTCTTATTGATACAGAGGATGAACGTTTTTTCCATCATTTTGGCATAGACTTTCAAGGTATGTTCGCTGCTGCCAAGGATATGGTACTACATCACGATGCTCGTGGTGCTTCTACTATCACTCAACAGTTAGCTAAGAATATGTTTCGAGTTCGTACCCAATATTCAACAGGACTACTTGGATATATACCGGGGCTAAGAATGCTCATTATGAAAAGTAAGGAGTGGATTATCGCTACTAAACTTGAAATGATGTACAATAAGAAAGATATCCTTATGATGTATGCTAACACGGTTGACTTTGGTAGTAACGCTTACGGTATTAAAACTGCTTGTAAGACTTATTTCAATTCGACACCTAAAAATATCACGACAGAACAGGCTGCATTACTTGTTGGTATGCTTAAGGCTACATCATTTTATAATCCGCTTACAAATCCTAAAAACAGTCTTAGACGGCGTAATGTCGTTTTAGACAATATGGTTAGTCACGGTGACATGAAGAGAGAGGAATATGACTCTTTAAAAATAATTCCTATCAAACTTGACTATAGTGTAGAAAACACTTATGATGGTCAAGCAACATACTTCCGAGAGGCTGTCGCCAATTATCTTAAAGACTGGTGTAAACAAAATGGCTATGACCTATATACTAGCGGTCTTAAAATTTACACAACAGTAGATACTAAAATGCAAAAATATGCTGAAGAGGCTGCTGTAAAGCAAATGAAGATAGTACAGCAAAACTTTAAGGCACACTGGGGTAACAGAGATCCGTGGGTTGACGAAAAAGGTAATGTTATACCAGGATTCATTGAAGACAAAATCCAAAAATTACCCATATATAAATATCTTATACAGAAATATTCGAATAGCCCTGATAGTGTGGCTTATTGCCTTAATAAGGCACATAAAGTAAAACTATTTGACTATCAGAAGGGCACTGTAGTAAAAGAGATGAGCACAATAGACTCACTAAAATATATGATACATTTCATGCATTGTGGATTCGTAGCAATGGAACCACAAAGCGGCTATGTCAAAGCATGGGTAGGTGATATTGATTTCAAAACATGGAAATATGATAAAGTAACATCAATGCGTCAGCCTGGTTCTACATTCAAATTATTCGTTTACACAGAAGCAATGAATCAGGGACTGACCCCTTGTGACAAACGCCGTGACGAATATATAAGCATGCAAGTCTATGATAAGGTAAAAAGACAAATGGTTACATGGACTCCATCCAACGCTAATGGTTCTTTTTCAGGAGATTCTATTCCTCTTAAGAGTGCTTTTGCAAAGAGCATAAACTCTGTTGCTGTACGCTTAGGTCAGGAAGTAGGTACTGCAAATATAATAAAGACCGCACATGCAATGGGCATAAAGAGCCCTCTAGATGATACACCTTCATTAGCCTTAGGCTCATCAGATGTGAATCTGTTGGAATTGGTAAATTCATATTGCTGTGTGGCTAACGATGGTAAAACTCATGCTCCTGTTCTAGTAACACGTATTGTAGACCGTGATGGAAATGAGGTATATACCGCACCATCAGAAACTCGCCAAGCTATACCATATAAGAGTGCCTTTCTAGTACAGCAATTACTTCAAGGCGGTATGCGTGAACCAGGTGGTACATCTCAACCTCTATGGGGTTACGTAGGAAACTTCCGTGATACTGAATTTGGCGGTAAAACAGGTACTTCGAATAACCATTCTGATGCATGGTTTGTAGGCGTAAGTCCAAAACTCGTAGTTGGTGCATGGGTTGGTGGCGAATACCGTTGCATACATTTTAGAACTGGAGCTTTGGGACAGGGAAGCAGAACGGCATTGCCTATATGTGGCTACTTCCTTCAAAGTGTATTCCAAGATCCACATTTCAAACGCTATCATTGTAAATTCGGAAAACCAAAAGATGATGATATAACTAGCGGAATGTATAATTGTGCAAGTTATGCTCCAAAGCAAAAGGCTGAAGCAACAAAAGATAGTTTGAAAGGGGAAGACGAAATGATAGAATTAGACGAAAATGGTAACCCAGTAATTAAAGACAACGCTGAAGAAGGCGGAGAACGTGAACCAGTTGCTACTGAGTCTGATAAGCCTACCGCCACTAAGCAGGAGAAAAATGCTGTAACGACTGAACAAAACAGCCAACCGAAAAAAGAAAAGAAAAAGAAAAGTAAGACTTCTCTTAAACAAATGAGTCTCGATGATTTCTAATTCAAATGTAGACTTAGATAACAAAGAGCTTCAAAAGGCTCTGCAATTAATCCAATTTACCCGTCGCTCGCTCTTCCTTACAGGGAAAGCAGGGACGGGTAAATCGACTTTTCTACGATATATATGTTCTGTAACAAAAAAGAAATACGTTGTTCTTGCACCTACAGGCATTGCAGCAATCAATGCTGGTGGTTCTACACTACATAGTTTTTTCAAGATCCCTTTTTTTCCACTACTACCTAATGATTCTAGATATTCAGTGAGACATATCAAGGAAACTCTGAAATATAATGGTACCCAACGAAGATTACTCAGGGAAGTAGAACTTATTATAATTGACGAAATTAGTATGGTAAGAGCTGATATAATTGACTTTGTTGATAAAGTGCTACGCATATATTCACATAATATGCGCGAACCTTTTGGTGGAAAACAGCTTTTGTTAGTAGGCGATATATACCAACTTGAACCTGTAATAAAAGAAGAAGACCGTAAACTTTTACGGCCATTTTATACTTCTTGTTTTTTCTTTGATGCCAATGTTTTCAAAGATATGCAATTAGTAAGTATTGAACTAAAAAAAGTTTACCGACAGTCTGATGCTTCTTTTGTTGATATATTAAACCGTATCAGGAATAGCACTACTACTACTGATGATATCATTAAACTAAACCAACGCCTTAATACCGAACTACCAACGAAAGATAATGATCTAGTAATAACTTTAGCTACACGACGTGATACCGTT
The DNA here is from genome assembly GCF_000585355.1 of Xylanibacter oryzae DSM 17970. Taxonomy (NCBI): domain Bacteria; kingdom Pseudomonadati; phylum Bacteroidota; class Bacteroidia; order Bacteroidales; family Prevotellaceae; genus Xylanibacter; species Xylanibacter oryzae. Next base: position 1,511,804 of record NZ_KK073873.1, read on the forward strand.
GACTATATTAATGACAAAAAATTGGATGAACTTCCAGGAACTGCGACAACCTTTACAGGAGAGATAAGAGGAGAATTTCCACAAAACTCTCTACCCAATCCTATAGAGCTAAAAGTTAAAGTAGGAGCGCAAATTATTTTTATCAAGAATGATATGGATAAGAGATGGGTAAATGGTACCCTTGGTGTAATAGAAGCTATAGACGAAAAAGAAAAAATTATATATGTTGTTACTGAAGATGGCAACGAATATGAAGTACAACGAGAATCATGGAGAAACCTCAGATATACATTTAATGATACTGAAAAGAAAATAGAAGAAGAAGAACTTGGAGTATATATACAATATCCAATCCGCTTAGCATGGGCAATAACTATTCATAAGAGTCAAGGACTCACATTCAGACAGGTTCAAATTGATTTTACAGGAGGTGTTTTTGCTGGTGGGCAAGCGTATGTTGCACTAAGCCGGTGCACTTCTCTTGATGGCATCAGCCTAAAAGATCCAATACGAAGAGACGAGATTTTTGTGCGAAACGAAATAATAAATTTTGCTAAGCATTATAATGATAATAGCATCATAAATAAGGCTATAAAAGAGAGTAAAGCAGATAAGGAATATCATGACGCAATAAAGGCTTTCGAAGTTGGTGATATGGATAAGTTCCTAAATGATTTTTTTAAGGCAATACATAGTAGATATGACATTGAGAAGCCCGCAGCAAAACGCTTAATAAGACGTAAACTGAATTGTATCAATTCGCTTAAAGAGCAAAATTGCAAATTAATAGAAGAAAAGAAAAGACAAGATAAATTTTTGATGAGATTAGCTGCAGAATTTACATTACTTGGCAAAGAATGTGAGAAAGAACACATGAATGGAGCAGCCATATCAAACTATAAGAAAGCAATTGAGTTGTACCCAAACGCAAAAGATGCAATAAGAAGACTAAAAAAATTGGAAGATAATGTTTCCTAATATATGAGATGTAACACATCATAAATGATAAAAATATTTATAAAAAAAGGTTCGCAAATATTAATTTGTGAACCTTTTTTTATAAATCATATTCTGTTTAGAAGAAGAGATATCTGTTATCAACTACCTTTGCCTTAAGGTAAAGTTCGTTCATAAAACGACTAGCAGACTGCATAGCCTGTTGTGACAATTGCTGCTCCTCTGTTTTATCATCAAACTTACCAGGACGTTTTGTTTTATTAACCACCTGGAACATATAACCTGCAGCATTTCCCTTTATTACTCTTGGACAGAATTTACCTGCAGCCGTAGCAGCGACAGCTCCACTGATAGCCGGTTCACTCGCACCTGTAGCCTGTACAAATGTAGGCGAAGAGAATGTAACCTGATTTACGTTAGTGACAATTGCACCCTTAGCCTTAGCAGCTGCTATACTATTAACGCCTTTCATACGAGCCTGTATCATCTCATACTTTTTCTCCTTCATTACCTCTGCTTTAACAATATCCTTTACATCTTGTAAAGAGCGATAACCTACTGGATGTATCTTCGTCATAATCATAACTAATAAATGGTCATTATCACCACATTCATATAGAGGAGATACATCACCTGTTTTGGCTCCAAAAATCCATTTCATAGCATCACGTGTACCATGAATACTAGCAACATAATGCTCAGAATTATACATATCCTTACGTTCACTCACCTTATAACCAAATTTGCCTGCGTTTGTCTCAATAGCCTTAGCATCCTGACTCTCACTGACATATTGACTAAACTTATTATATGCTTTAGAATATGTCGACTTAGAAAATTCTATTGTCTTTTTGATTACAGCTGCATCATATTTAGTTTCCATACCCTTTTGTGCTAAAACCTGTACGATTACATTACCAGAAGTAACAGCAATATTCTGTATTCCGTTAACAGCAGTATGCATAATTGACTGAAGGTATGTTTTATTGTCACCCTCTACAGATCCACTATTCTCATACATGGCTGATGTAAGCCACTGAGCCTGACCATCCTGTCTATATTTTTTGGCTATATCCTCAAATTTTGCGCCATTTTTAATAGCTGTATAAACACTGTCTGCTGTTTTACGAGCTTGGTTTACGTTAGCGCCACCAATTTGTATCTGACGGTATTGAATAGAGTCTGACATCTGAGATTTAGAAATAAGTTTAATCACATTAATGCTATTGTCCTGAACATTTACAGCAGGTCCATAAACCTGACCAACAGACATTGAATCAAGACGAGCAGCAATATCCTGAGGGAAAGCCTTAGCTGAAACAGGAATACCAAGGTAGTTAATCAAAGAAGAAGCTTTACGTACTGTCTGAGCGACATCAGCGCCATTCTTCAACTGATTTGCAGCTCCAGAAATTTCTTTATTAAGTGCTGCACGGTCTGTAGGAGAAGCAACAACTTTATAATCGACATATTTTATATCTCTGCTCTCAACAAACTGTTTGAACTGCTCTTTCATTTCATCATATTTATCCTTCAAATCGCTCTCTGTGATTTTAACTTTATTGTCATTAATTGAAGAATAAGGCACAGAAGCCAATTGTATAACGCTCTCTACAGAACGACCTTCAAAGGCCATCTTTGCAGATATCGGATTTGAAATAAGACAATGAGCAAGAAGACTCTGATATTTTGTCGCAAGAGTTTGTTGACGCAATGTCTTTTCAATGAAAGTCCAGAAATTGTATATTTTCTCATATTGTTCTGCTGCCTGCGGATTCTTAGATTTGTCCATAGTCTTATACTCAGAAAGGAATTTCTTAAGCATATTTGCATCAAAACGACCTGTTTGCTGATTTACAAAAGGAGTCTGCGCAAGCATAGGGTTAGTACCTTCATTTAAGATATTCTCTATTTCCTTATCAGTAACAGTAAGACCAATTTTCTTAGCCTCTTTCTCAACAATCTTACTTTGAACATACGTGTTCCATATTTGGTCTTTAACCTGATTCAACTCTTCGTCAGTAAGATTATCACGTCCCTGTGTCATCTTTATAACATCAGTGTACTCATCAATGAGTTTCTGAAAATCCTGAACGGAGATTTTCTCACCTAAGATTTCTCCAACCTGCTGTTTGCTCTCATTGCTTGTTGATTCGCAAGAGCGGAACGCTTCCTCGGCGATAAATGCGAAAAGGCCGAATGCTATTATAGCAACCAGAAACACCCCTTTGCTTCTAATTTTTCCTAATGCTGCCATTACTTTTAATTATTTTTGTTTATTTATGTTTTCAAATTTAGCGTACAAATTTACAAAAAATATAGCAATTATGCGACCTTTTTACGTAAAAAATTACTTTAAACGTTAACTTTTAGTCTCACTACCTCTATTTTCGTCATTGTATTCTTTATTATCTTAAATTCAAACTTACCGATTTTCACAATATCATTAAGTTTAGGAAAACTTTGATAGTAATTAAGTATAAGCCCGCTTACTGTCATATAGTCATCACTTTCAGGCAAATCAATATCAAACATCTCATTTACCTTCTCTATTTCAAGACGTGCAGACAAAACATACTCTCCATTTTCAGTTTTCTTAGCAATATAACTTGAATTGTCATGTTCATCCTCTATATCTCCAAAAATATCTTCCACTATATCTTCAAGTGATACAATACCACTTGTGCCTCCAAATTCGTCAACTACGACACCCAGACTTTTCTTCTGTTGCAAGAAAAGATGCATCAAATTTTGAGCTGCCATTGTTTCAGGTACAAAAGGCATTGTCCTTATATTATCACGCCACTGCTTTGAATTACGGAACATCTCGGAAGAATGTATGTAACCTATTATATGATCTATATCTTCTTTATAAACTATTATCTTTGAATTTCCACTCTCAACAAATTTATTCATTAGTTCACCTTCACTACAATCTATTTCTACAGCTTTTATCTCAGTACGAGGCACCATACAGTCTCTGACTTTAGTATCAGAAAAATCTAAGGCATTTTGGAATATTTTAACTTCATCTTCTATATCATCATCGCTTTTGGCATTATCAATACTGCTCTGCACCAAATAGTCCAAATCAATTTTTGAAAATTCTTTATCACCTTTTGCCTTCCTCATTTTCACACCTAAAAGTTTTAATATGAAGTGAGACATGAATGTAGAGAATCTAGATATTGGGAAAAGTACTATATAACATACAAACGCAGGTACTGCAAAAAAAGTAAGTAAACGGTTTGGACTGCTTTTGAAAAGAGCTTTCGGCAAAAACTCACCTGTAAACAGGACTATTATTGTAGATAGCACCGTGTCAACTGGAACAGTAAATCCAACAGGCTGACCTAAAAATATAGTATTATCAAACAAATGAGCAATGAGTATTCCGTAGATTACCAAAGCTATATTATTGCCTACAAGCATTGTAGACACGAAATTATTAGGATGCCTGTAAAAGACAGAAATAGCTTTCTGCGAAAATCCATTCTTTTCCTTTTCCATTTCCGCAAGAAGTCGGTTGCTGGAAACAAAAGCTATCTCCATACCCGAAAAGAATGCAGAGAAAAGCATTGTTATTACTATCTCTATTATTTGTGTGGTCATCAACGGTTAGATAATCTCGGTTTAAATGGCGCATTACGCGCAGCTTTATTGTTTTTTAATTGGTTATTCTGTAACGATACAGCGGTCTTAGGTTTAGCAACAGCAGGGTTTCGCGGTTGCAGATGAGCTGTATCACCTGGAGCCTGCGGTGCCTTTTGCTGTGGAGCACTTGAAAAATCATTTTTCTCCATAGACCCTTTTGAGTTCGTTACTATATAATGACTCATGTGTTCATCACTTCTAAAGTAAGAGCCTTGAATCTCTTTCTGAGGAGTTATAACATGTGAAAACTTATACGAGTATAATTCATGAGATATACCATCCCAAAAAAGTTCTTCACTTCTAAAGATCAAGCCATCCAAATTACGTACAGTTACACGCCCTCTAAGTTCCCAAAGTTTTTTCTGGTCATAATAGTATGCTGTATCTGCCTGAATATATGCTTGTATATGAAATTTTTCATCAAACTGCTCAAGGAAGATTCCCTTTTCGAAAGACTGCTTTTGTGGATTTCTTACAATATTATAATCCCATCTTTCAGTAACGATTCGATACTTTATTACGCCCGAATCAGAAATCAAGGCATTAACGCCATAACTCACCATTGTTGAAACAGAGTCACGTCCCCATATTGCCGGCGCAATATGTTCTTTTTCTTGCTGACATGATGCGGCAGACAACAGTAGGCAAAGACCTGCTGTCATATATGATAAAAACTTTATTCGAATTTCCATTTCATGAACCAACGCTCATTGAATGTTATACCAATGTTTATCCTAAGCGTATTCTCTATTATCATATTATTGCCTGACGAATGAACCCACTGACCAGATATATTAAGTAAAGAACGATTGTTATACCTATTAGTAATAGGTATACCAAAACCAAAGCTGGCACTTACTTCTTTTGGACCATCCTGTCCATTTACTTTAATATAAGGTGTAGCATAAGATACACCAGCACGGTAATGTATTCTACTCAATAAGCTACGTTTTGTCTCATCCGGAATATATTCACCACCCAGAGTAAACTTATGTCTATCCATAAACATATTACCAGACAAACTATATTCAGCCTTATTATTTATTACTTTATATTCGGGATACTCTACACTACCCCATTTTTGCAATGAATAATCAAATCCAACTTTGAATCTATTATCATGATTCCATTGTAAACCAATACCATACATTGTTGGAAGCTTGAGTACATTCTTTAAAGTATATGATGCCGTATCCGAAACTGCAGTAGAAGGATTTGTCGAGATAACCTTACAATTTGGCTCTGCACTTATTTTGTGTCCAACTCCATATGTGAATCCCAATGTCAAGAAGTCCTTTTTGGTTATCTGATGTGTATACTGCATACCCAAATCCACTTTATAACTACTTACTGTGTAATCATAATACTTAGAAAGTGTATTTATGTAAGAATTGCTGTAATTATTTACAACAGATCTGCTCAGATCGCCCCAGAGATATGATAAATTAGCACCGATAGAGAAGTTCTTTATAGGTTCCCATCCTGCACCAATATAAGCTTGATGAATTCCGCCAGACCCATAATAGGTATTAGTATAATAAGAACTTTTATCACTTTCCATATAAGTCTTGTTATAATAATCATATCCAATATTAGTAAAAGGTATGATACCGAAACTTATGCCAACACCCTTTGAAGCTCTAAATCCGGCGATAGCGTATTCAAAGTCTGCATTTTTGGCATTAACCTTATTAAGTCCTTCCTTAAAGTTTGTATTCTGCCCAGACACGCCAACATCAAATAGGAATGTTAGAGAGTCAATCTTTGAATAAGATGCAGGATTGAGAATATTAACTTGATCCTTACTGTGAAATCCTATGCCAAGCCCGTTCATACCACGGCTAGCACTACCACCTTGTTCAGATAAGATACCAAAACCATATTGGCTATAAGGAGAGTTGGTGCCACTCTGTGCGACTACCGCCATTGTAACCATAGTGAGCATAAGCACACCGAAAATTCTTCTATAACTATTCATTATTATATTCTAATATTCTGTTAAGTCCTATAGGAACAATAAATTTATTTGCAAAGATGCGCATTTTTTCCGGAATGTGCAAATTAATATCGACTCCGCCCGTTAAATAAATAAAAAGACCAGGATATTTTACAGAAAATTTACTGATATAGCCTTCTATTTCGTATCTAATGCCATTCATTATGCCACTACGGATTGCTGTTTCAGTACTCGTACCTATCTCAGGAATACTTCCGCTACGCTCTATTATAGGCAATCGGGCTGTAAACTTATTTAGAGCTTTTATTCGCATTGTTGGGCCCGGTGATATATTTCCACCAAGGTATTCACCACTAGCATTTATAAAATCATAAGTAACACAGGTTCCAATATCAATTATAAGTATATTTGATTGGGGGTTTAGATAGTTAGCTCCTATCACAGCGGCCAATCTATCTGATCCTAAAGTATGCGGAGTCTTGTATTTATTAATAATAGGTATATCGGTTACACCCGGTTGAAGCTCCATCATTGAGAAAGGAAGCGAAATAATTATATCAACAAATTGCCGTGAAAGATCTATTACAGATGAATATATACCACGCTCAAATGAGAATTTCTTACAGAAATCTTTCATTTTCTGCGGTTCATCATTCTCAATGCGTTTCTCTTCTATCGGTTCACCGTCCTCAAAAGCAACGAGTTTGGTACACGTATTACCTATGTCAATTACTAAATTCAAACTTTTTTGGTTTACGAGGCGCAAAATTATTGAAAAAAATCGGAATAATAGCACGATAAGTGCAAAATATAAGTTATTTTTGCATCGTGAAACGATTTAAGAATATTCATTTAAGATATCTTTATGTCATTATACTACTGATTTTCAGCGGTTCAAATGCCATAAAAGCCCAAAATCAGAATTCAGACATGGACTCTGTCGAGATAGGTCTTCTTACCTGTTCTCCCCATCAGGAAGTATATAGTCTTTATGGACATACCGCAATACGATATCATGATTGGCACAACAATATTGATTATGCATTCAATTATGGTATGTTCGATTTTCGAAAACCATTTTTTGTTTTAAGATTTGCATTTGGACTAACTGATTATGAGTTGGGTATTATACCATTTGATGCATTCATTGAAGAATATTACTCATATGGAAGCAAGGTTACAGAGCAGATATTAAATCTTACCCCCAAAGAGAAGATGGCGCTTAGGGACGCGCTTGCAGAAAATTACAAACCAGAAAACAGAATATACCGATATAATTATTTCAAAGATAATTGCACTACCAGGGCAAGAGACATTATAATAAGATGTATTAAAGGCCAAGTAAGATACTCTGACCGTAAGGGATATAATGCATCTTATCGAGAAATGATCCATGGATACAATGAAGATTATCCATGGGCAAGATTTGGAAATGATCTTGCATTAGGGCTTGCGGCAGATTTTAAGACAAATCATAAACAGCAGCAGTTCCTACCGGGTAATTTATTAGCAGACTTTGGAAAAGCCATAATATGCAATCCAGACGGAACAACAAGGCATTTGGTTAGCAAGACGATAATAGTTGTAAAACCAGGAGCACAAATAATAAAGAATAATTTTCCATTAACCCCTCTTGAATGCGCCGCAATTTTATTTTGCATAGCGGCATTAATTACCATATACGAGCATATAAGCAAAAAAATGACATGGGGATTTGATGCGATTATGATGACGATATGCGGTTTGGCAGGAATACTTATAGTAGTTTTATTTTGCTCACAGCATCCTACCACGAGCACCAATCTGCTTATACTTATATTTAATCCTTTACCTCTATTCTTTATACCCAAAATGATAAAATCAACAAGGAATAAGAGTAAAGACAAATTCTTTATATTCAGTATAATCCCGATAGTGCTATTGCTTATAGCATCTATCACTGGTCTGCAAGAAATTCCAGTTGCGATAGATATTTTGGCACTATGTTTGCTACTACGTTGTATATCCAGGTATCCAACATGGATAAAGAATAACAATAAATGAAGTACACCTATATAACAGCTTCACTTCTGGCCTTGCTACCTGTAGCACAGACTAAGGCACAGGCAGTCAACCCAGCACCACGTTTGGTTGTCAATATCACTATAGACCAGTTACGTTCAGACTACCTGGAAGCATTTTCACCTCTGTATAACAACAATGGATTCAAGAAGTTGCTTCAAGACGGAACGGTATACTCTATTTGTTCATATCCATTTTCGCCAATAGACAAAGCTTCTGCCATAGCATCTATTTATACAGGTTCCGTACCATATTATAATGGAATCACAGGTAATAAATGGCTTGATAAAGAGACATTAAGACCCGTAGATTGCGAGAATGGAACTCCAGAAAACCTATGTACATCGACTATTTGCGACGAACTTAAAATATCTACAGGAGGTTCTGCAAAAGTATATTCAGTAGCCCCCGAAAGCGAAGAGGCCGTATTCTCAGCAGGTCATGCTGCCGATGGAGCATTCTGGATAGATTCCAACGATGGTACGTGGCGTACATCACCATATTATACAAAGTCTAAAATAAGCTGGCTTACAGCTTTCAACGACCTAAACTCCACATCTACACAATATTCAACATCACGAAATAAAAAGTCTAACAGTATTCTGAACGAGAAAGTCAAAGACATGGCCTTGCAGTGTATAAAAAGCAATGGAATGGGTCTTGACGACATAACAGACATACTGGCAGTAACTTATCATGCAGGTAATGACAACACCTCTTCTGTGACAGGATGTCAGACCGATGTTCAGAATGTATACACAAAACTAGACCGCACGATAGGCGACTTTATAAGTAATATACAATCACTTATTGGTAAAGATCACGTACTATTTGTTATTACGAGCATCGGCTGTAGTGATGATAAGACTGCCGACTATTCAAAATACAGAATACCAACAGGTAAATTTTATATCAACAGAACAGCAAGCCTTTTAAACATGTACTTTTGCGCAATATATGGGCAGGGCAACTATGTAGAGACATGCTTCAATAATGAGATATTTCTTAATCACAAACTATTCGACCAGAAACGTGTCAACTTCGGAGAAATACTAGACAGAGCACAAGAGTTTTTGGCACAAGTTTCGGGTGTCAGAAATATTTTCACATACAAAGATCTACTGTCATCAGGCAATGCCATGACAGAAAAAATACGCAATGGCTACAACAACAACCACAGCGGAGACATCATTATAGAAGTAGCACCCGGTTGGCGTCTAATAAACGAAGATAATTTTGACAATCAACTGTCAAGAGCAAACATAATACCATTCCCAATAATAATCTATGGCGCAGGAACAAAAGCTGAGAAAATTAATTATCCTGTAACGATTGATCGTATCGCACCAACAATAGCTAAATCGATACGTATAAGGGCACCTAATGCATGCCAGGCAGAACCTCTGTTCTGATAAAATAATATCACATTATGCTGCAAATCAGTTTTTTTTCGTAAATTTGCAGTCAATTAAATCAATCGTTAATAACAAAAATAAAATATAAAATGAATTTCAGTAAAATTTTGCAGTCCCTTTTCGGAGATAAGTCATCGCGTGATATGCGAGTGATACAACCTATAGTAGAAAAGATCAAGGCTGCTTACCCAGCAATCCAGGCTTTAGATAATGACGGTCTACGTAATCGCACTAAAGAGATACAGCAACAAGTTCAAGAGTCTGCAAAAGAGCAGAAAGATAAGATTGCCGAACTTAAATCTAAAGTTGAAGAAACACCTATAGACGAACGTGAAGAGATTTTCAATGATATTGACAAATTAGAAAAAGAAGCTCTCGAAATTTACGAAAAAGCACTTAACGACGCTCTACCTGATGTATTCTCTATCATGAAAGATACAGCACGTCGTTTTGCCGAAAATGAGACAATCGAAGTGACTGCTACTGCTTTCGACCGTGAATTAGCAGCTACAAAAGATTTTGTACATATTGAAGGAGACAAAGCTATATATCAGAATCATTGGATGGCCGGCGGCAACGAAATCACATGGGATATGGTACACTATGATGTACAGCTATTCGGTGGTGTTGTTCTGCATCAAGGTAAGATTTCCGAGATGGCAACCGGTGAGGGTAAAACACTTGTAGCTACTCTCCCTGTATTCTTGAATGCTTTAACAGGCAATGGAGTACACGTAGTAACAGTCAACGACTACCTTGCTAAACGTGACTCTGAATGGATGGGCCCTCTATACGAATTCCACGGACTTTCTGTAGACTGTATAGACAGACACCAACCAAACTCAGAAGAAAGACGCAAAGCTTATCAGGCAGATATAACATTTGGTACCAATAATGAGTTCGGTTTTGATTATCTTCGCGATAACATGGCCATTTCGCCAGCCGACTTGGTACAACGCGCGCACAACTATGCAATTGTGGATGAGGTCGATTCAGTCCTTATTGATGATGCACGTACACCTTTGATTATCTCAGGTCCTGTACCAAAGGGCGACGACCAGATGTTCGAAGAGTACCAGCCATTAGTAGAGAGTCTTGTTGAGGTTCAACGTAAACTCGCCACACAATACCTTGCTGATGCAAAAGCGAAAATCACAGAAGGTCAGGAAAAGAAAGACCAAAAAATGGTCGAAGAAGGCTTCTTAAGCCTATTCCGCAGCCACAAGGCACTTCCAAAAAACAAACCTCTTATCAAATATCTTTCAGAAGAAGGTATTAAGGCTGGAGTTCTTAAAACAGAGGAGTCATACATGGAGAACAATAACCGACGTATGCCTCAAGCTGTAGAACCACTTTATTTCGTTGTAGACGAAAAACTAAACTCTGTTGATCTTACTGATAAGGGAACAGATTGGCTTGCAAAGCAAGTTAACGACAAGACACTTTTTGTACTTCCAGATATTGCATCACAGCTTTCAGCCCTTGAAAAAGAAGAAGGTCTTAATGATCAAGAGCGTCTTGACAAGAAAGACGAACTATTAAATAACTACGCAATACAAAGCGAACGTGTACATACTTTACAGCAGTTACTTAAAGCATACTCAATGTTCAGCAAAGACGACGAGTATGTAGTTATGAACGGCGAAGTTAAGATTGTGGATGAGCAAACGGGCCGTATCATGGAAGGACGCCGCTGGAGCGACGGACTACATCAGGCTATCGAAGCTAAAGAGCACGTAAAGGTAGAAGCAGCCACACAGACATTTGCTACTATTACTCTGCAGAACTACTTCCGTATGTATCATAAACTGTCGGGTATGACAGGTACGGCGTCTACAGAAGCCGGTGAGTTATGGGATATCTACAAACTAGATGTTGTAGAGATACCAACCAACCGTCCTATCCAGCGCAATGATATGGAAGACCGAGTATATAAGACAGCACGTGAGAAGTACAGTGCTGTTATTGAAGAGATTATCAAAATGAGAGATTCAGGTCGTCCTACACTTGTTGGTACAACATCTGTAGAGATTTCAGAGTTACTCTCACGTATGCTCGAGATGCGCAAAGTACCACATAGCGTACTTAACGCCAAACTACATCAGAAAGAAGCAGACATTGTAGCAAAAGCCGGACAAAGTGTAGACGGTCTTGGTGCAGTAACAATTGCTACCAACATGGCCGGTCGTGGTACCGATATCAAGTTGTCTAAAGAAGTTAAGGCCGCAGGTGGTCTTGCCATCATAGGAACAGAACGTCATGAAAGTCGTCGTGTAGACCGCCAGTTGCGTGGTCGTGCAGGACGTCAGGGTGACCCGGGTTCATCGGTATTCTACGTCAGTCTTGAAGACAAACTTATGCGTCTATTCGCCAGCGAGCGTATTGCCAGTGTTATGGACCGCCTAGGTTTCAAGGAAGGTGAAATGATAGAGAGCCCTATGATCTCTAAGAGTATCGAGAGAGCACAGAAAAAGGTAGAAGAAAACAACTTTGGTATACGTAAGCGCCTTCTCGAATACGATGATGTAATGAACAAGCAACGTACTGTAATATACGAGAAACGTCGCCACGCCCTTATGGGAGAACGTATTGGTATGGATATCACTAATATTCTCTGGGATCGTGTAGTAAACATCATAGAGAATAATGACTATGACGGATGCAAAGAAGCATTCTTACAGGATCTTGCCATGGAAGTTCCATTTACAGAACAGGAATTCAGCAATGAAAACCGCAATGACATTGCCGAGAAAGCATTCCAGATTACAATGGCTTCATTCAAGCGTAAAGCCGACAGAATACAGACCGTTGCATATCCTATTATCAAAGATGTATTCGAAAAACAAGGCAGCATGTACGAGCGTATAATGGTTCCTGTAACAGACGGAAAACGTGTATACAATATCCCATGCGACTTGAAAGAGGCTTACGACAGTGAGTGTAAGAGCGTTGTAAAACAGTTTGAGAAAGTTATACTTCTACATATCATTGATGATTGTTGGAAAGAGAATCTTCGCGAACTCGACGAATTGAAACACAGTGTTCAGAATGCATCTTACGAACAGAAAGATCCACTGCTTGTATTCAAACTTGAGAGTGTAAAACTGTTTGACAGTATGGTCAACACTATGAACAATAGAATCGTTGGCATACTTATGCGTGGAGCTATTCCTGAGATGGAACAGCCACAGAGAGCTGCTCCCGAAGAACACTCTATGCGCTATCAGGAAATAAAAGACGAGTTGGGTGACCCAGAACAAGCTTCTGCAGCTCATCACGATACACGCGAAGGCGCTAGACAACCGCAAATGCCTCTACATGCAGAAAAGATGCCGGGACGCAATGATCCTTGTCCTTGCGGAAGCGGTAAAAAATTCAAGAATTGCCACGGTAAAGGACTTGTTTAAAAACAACGTATAATCATAATAAGGGCGGATAGCAATGTCCGCCCTTATATTTTAAAATTAGTTTTAGTATCAAACACCTTAATAGAAGCATTATGAATATCAACATCAATAATCTAAAAAAGTCTTTTGGTGATACGATTGCCTGTGATATAGACAATTTGACTATACACAGTGGCGAAATATTTGGTATGGTAGGAAACAACGGTGCAGGTAAGACAACACTCTTCCGTCTGATACTTGACCTAATAAAGGCAGATGAAGGTTCTCTTAACATAGGAGATATTAATCCCGCTGAATCTGAAGAATGGAAAAATGTTACAGGTGCATATATTGATGAATCCTTCTTGATAGAATTTTTAACCCCCGAAGAATATTTCTCTTTTATAGGTAAAGTATGTGGAATTAAAGAGCCTACACTAAAAGAGAGACTGACCAAGTTTGAACGCTTCATGAATGGTGAAGTAACAGGGAAAAAGAAACTTATCCGAGATATGTCTGCCGGTAATAAACAAAAGGTAGGCATAATAGCCGCTATGCTTAACGAACCTGAAATACTTATATTAGACGAACCGTTCAATTTTCTTGATCCATCCGGACAGTCAATGCTTAAACGAATACTCAAGGAATACAATGCAACAACAGGTGCGACAATAATTATCAGCAGTCATAACCTGTCACACACTATAGACATATCCAGCCGTATAGCTCTACTTGAACATGGTCGTATCATAAAAGATCTTGCTAACGATGCAGGAATAGCATCACAAGAACTGACTGAGTACTTCGAAAACATATAAATGATTGTAAGATAACCGTAAATTACCCTTTGCACCATCATCATTATTAGGTATTTTCGATTTTCTTGCACCGAAAACAGCAATAAAGTACCATTTTTTTGTGTACTTTTGCAACTAGAATAAAGATGCAAAAAAATATTATATGAAATTATCAGAATTAAAGACAGGCGAAAGAGGTGTTATCGTAAAAGTTTTGGGTCATGGTGGATTCCGCAAACGCATCGTTGAGATGGGATTCATAAAGGGAAAAGTTATCGAAGTACTTCTTAATGCCCCACTCCATGACCCAGTGAAATATAAAATAATGGGATACGAAGTATCTCTCAGACATGACGAGGCTGACATGATAGAGATCATTTCTATTGAAGAAGCTAAAATGCTAGAAAAAGGAGAAGATACGACAAACCTTAAATCTGAGATTATAAGTAGTGAAGATATAGACGAGCAACCACTTACTGACAAACAGCTGCACGATGCGGCAATGAAAAAAAGAAGAGTAATTAACGTAGCACTTGTAGGAAATCCAAACTGTGGAAAAACATCTCTTTTTAATTTTGCATCCGGCTCGCACGAACGTGTAGGGAATTATTCAGGTGTAACTGTCGATGCAAAAGAGGGACATGCACATTTTGAAGGCTATGAGTTCAATCTTGTTGACCTGCCCGGCACTTATTCTCTATCAGCATACAGTCCTGAAGAGATGTATGTAAGAAAACAAATCATAGACAAAACACCTGATATCATCATAAATGTTCTGGATGCAAGTAATCTGGAGCGTAATCTTTATCTAACGACCCAACTTGTTGACATGCACCTAAGGATGGTTTGCGCCATGAACATGTACGATGAGTTTGAACAGCGTGGCGATAAACTAGATTACTACAAATTAGGACAGTTGTTCGGTGTGCCATTCATACCTACTGTTTTTAAAACCGGAAGAGGCGTAGACTTACTATTCCATACCATCATCAATATGTATGAGGGAGTTGACTTCATCGACAAAAAAGGTAATATAAACCCTGAAGTTGCAGCCGATATACAAAACTGGCACAAGAACTACGAAAAGCTACACGGAGGCGATCATCTTGAAGATTTCGCTCACGGCAGTCGCCCTAACAGGAGCGTATTCAGACATATACACCTCAATCACGGTAGATTTATCGAAGAAGCTATAGACACCGTTAAGAAACAATTGCACGATGATGAACAGATAAGACATAAATACTCTACTCGTTATCTTGCCATCAAACTGCTTGAGATGGATGCCAGCGCCGAGCGTCTGGTACGTACTCTGCCCAATGGTGATGAAGTACTAAAAACCAGGGATCTTGCGGCTGAAAAAATAAAAGAAGAAACTAAGGAAGACAGCGAAACTGCTATAATGGACGCCAAGTATGGATTTATCAATGGAGCGCTCAAAGAGGCAGGATATGAAGAGGGCAAAGAGCAAGACACGTATCAGATGACCCATCTTCTTGACAGCATAATAACCAACAAATACGTAGGTTTCCCTATATTCTTCTTAATGCTGTACGTAATGTTCCAAGTCACATTCAGTCTTGGTCAGTATCCAATGGACTGGATAGATGCAGGCGTTAGTGCCCTTGGCAGTTTTCTTAGCAACACAATGCCCGAAGGACCATTAAAGGCAATGGTTGTAGACGGCATTATAGGAGGTGTCGGTTCTGTCATTGTTTTCTTACCTCAAATTCTTATTCTATACTTCTTTATATCCTTCATGGAAGACTCAGGATATATGGCACGTGCAGCATTCATAATGGATAAACTTATGCATAAGATGGGCCTTCACGGCAAATCATTTATACCACTTATCATGGGCTTCGGATGCAATGTTCCTGCAGTTATGACAACACGTACCATAGAGAGCAAACGCAGTCGCATCATCACGATGCTTATTCTGCCTATGATGAGTTGTTCAGCCCGCCTGCCCATCTATATAATGATTACAGGCACATTCTTTGCTCTGAAATACCGCAGTCTTATAATGATATCCCTTTATGTTATAGGCATCGTAATGGCCATAATCATGAGTAGGATTTTCAGCCATTGGATAGTAAAGGGCGAAGACACTCCATTTGTTATGGAACTTCCGCCGTATCGTTTCCCAACGAGTAAGGCTATAGGACGCCACACATGGGAGAAAGGCAAACAATACCTCAAGAAGATGGGTGGTATTATCCTCGTGGCAAGTATAATAGTCTGGGCATTAGGATATTTCCCTCATAATGACAAACTAAGCGCACAAGAGCAACAAGAACAAAGTTATATCGGACAGATTGGCAAAGTCATTGCCCCTGTATTCACCCCTCAAGGTTTCGACTGGAAACTGGATGTAGGCCTCGTTGCCGGTGTGGGCGCAAAAGAGATTGTAGCCTCAACAATGGGAGTCCTTTACTCTGATAAGAGTAATTATTCAGATAAAGGCAATGACGACTCGGCCAAATATGCCAATATGTACAAGCAGATGAGTAAAGACGGCATCACACCACTGATTGCCTTCTGTTACCTGTTGTTTGTCTTGCTCTATTTCCCATGCATAGCCACAATAGCAGCCATAAAGAACGAATCAGGCAGTTGGAAGTGGGCCTTGTTAGCGGCAGGCTACACCACCGTACTGGCATGGTGCGTTTCAGCATCTGTATATCAGATAGGCAGTTTATTCGTATAATATATAGTATGAAAATATTAGGAAACATTATTTGGCTCATTTTCGGAGGCTTTATCATAGCCATCCAATATATCGTGAGCAGCATCCTGTTGATGATTACCATCATAGGTATACCGTTTGGTCTCCAGACATTAAAGTTTGCCGTCTTGGCTATGTGGCCTTTTGGCAGCAAAGTGGTAGAAAAGCCATCCGGTGGCGGATGTATCAGCACACTGATGAATGTTATATGGATATTCATAGGAGGTTTCTGGATATGTATCTCGCACTTGTTCTGGGGCATACTCTTCTGCATCACGATAGTAGGCATACCCTTTGGCAAACAGCACTTCAAGTTAGCTCACATAGCTCTCGTTCCATTTGGCAGACAGATAGTATAGAGATGTCATCGGGCTAAGTGCTCAATACATTAATCACAAATAATGAGTCTGAAGATTAAACTAGCCATAACCTGCCTGTTGCAATATGCCGTGTTGGGAGCTTATTCCACATCGCTTGGCAGATACCTTGTTAATATAGGTATGGGCAACAAGATAGGATACTTCTATGCCATGATGGGCATAGTATCTATTGTCATGCCCGCACTGATAGGCATCATCGGCGACAGATGGATCCAGGCTCAACGGCTCTTGGGTATCTGCCATCTGATAGCAGCACTGATGATGTTTGCCATAGCTTATTACGGATATATCAACGGAGCCAACAGCTCTTTCGCTATACTGTTCTTGCTGTTCAGCATCAGCGTAGCTTTATATATGCCCACTATATCGCTCGACAATTCTGTTACGCTCAATTTACTGAGCGATGCGGATATAGACACTGTAAAGTATTTTTCGGTGATACGAATGTTCGGTACTATCGGTTTCATTTTCGCTATGTGGGCGGTCGACCTACTTGGATATCAGACCAGTCAGATGCAGTTTGTCACTTCCGGCATAATAGGTGTGGTGCTTGCCCTCTTCACGTATGCTCTACCCCACTGCCATACTCGTAAAACAAAAGAGAGACAGTCGCTCTTTCAGACTCTTGGCCTTAGTGCCTTTAAACTATTCAAGCAGAAGCAATTAGCCATTTTTCTTATTTTTTCAATGCTTATTAACGTCTGTCTTCAGACAACCAACAGTTTTGCAAATCCATTTTTCAACAGCTTTGCTACTGTATTACAGTTTGCCGGCACCTTTGGTGTCAACCATTCCAACATATTGATGTCTTTCGGACAGATGAGCGAGACCCTCTTCATGCTCCTCGTACCATTTATGTTGAGGCACCTCAGTATAAAGAAAGTGATGCTCATATCCATGTTGGGATGGACCATCCATTTCGCGATGTTCGCCTTCGGCAATCCCGGTGACAGAATGTGGATGTTTGTCTTCGCTATGATATTGTACGG
Source organism: Xylanibacter oryzae DSM 17970 (assembly GCF_000585355.1). Classification (NCBI taxonomy): domain Bacteria; kingdom Pseudomonadati; phylum Bacteroidota; class Bacteroidia; order Bacteroidales; family Prevotellaceae; genus Xylanibacter; species Xylanibacter oryzae. The sequence continues at coordinate 1,530,128 of NZ_KK073873.1, forward strand.
CATGGCGTTCGATTTCTTTTCTATTGCCGGCACCCTATTTGTAGACGAAGTGGCCGACAGCAGTATGCGTGCAAGCAGCCAGGGCGTGTTTATGATTATGACAGGTGGATTCGGCACAATGATAGGTACACTATGGGCACAGGTTACAGTCAACAGCTTTACCGTACAGACGAAGATGGCGGACAACTTATACACTACGGGCAACTGGAATACAGTATGGACCATATTCGCGGTGTACGCCCTCTTTATATGTATTGTCTTTGCCGCCATCTTCAAACCTAAAAAGATAATATAAGTATTGTCTAATTACTAGCTTATTTCTCACTATTGATTAAGTAGGTAGCATAAAGTAACAGAGGATAAGTAAGTGATGACAAAAGCAAAAAGCCATGTAACCGATTACCGTACCTTATATAATAGAGACACTAAAAATCCCCCACGAACCGAATCGTGGGGGATTTATTATGTTATATCGTATTGATATTATTTATCCAAGAGGATATTCATCATTGCTACAGCGGCCTTGGCTACTGATGTGCCGGGACCGAAGATGGCTGCTACGCCTACCTTGTAGAGGAAGTCATAATCCTGTGCAGGGATTACACCACCGGCAATTACCATGATGTCTTCGCGGCCCAACTTCTTAAGTTCGGCTATCAACTGAGGAATAAGAGTCTTATGACCTGCTGCAAGTGATGATACACCTACTACATGAACATCATTCTCTACAGCCTCACGAGCTGCCTCGGCCGGAGTCTGGAACAAAGGTCCCATATCTACGTCGAATCCGCAGTCGGCATAACCTGTTGCTACTACTTTAGCACCACGGTCATGTCCGTCCTGACCCATCTTTGCTACAAAGATACGTGGACGGCGACCTTCTTTCTTAGCAAACTCTTCTGTCAACTCGCATGCTTTGTCGAAGTCGGCATCATTCTTACTTTCTGAACTGTACACTCCTGATATTGTTCTGATTACTGCTTTATATCTGCCTACAACTACTTCGCAGGCATCGCTTATCTCACCAAGAGTACAACGTACCTTGGCACATTCTACTGCCTTTTCGAGCAAGTTGCCTTCGCCTGTACGTACACACTCTGTAAGTGCTGCAAGAGTTTCTTTCACTTTCTTATCATCACGACTGGCACGCATTTCTTTCAGAGAATCTTCCTGCTGTTTGCGTACTGCGGAGTTGTCTACCTCAAGAATATCAATAGGAGCTTCATGGTCAAGACGATACTTGTTAGTACCTACGATAGTCTGTACACCACTGTCGATACGAGCCTGTGTACGAGCAGCTGCTTCTTCAATACGCATCTTAGGCACACCTGTCTCGATAGCTTTGGCCATACCGCCAAGTTTCTCAATTTCCTGTATATGCTCCCAAGCCTTATGAACAAGTTCATTGGTCATAGTCTCCAGATAATATGAACCGGCCCACGGGTCGATCTCCTTGCATATCTGAGTCTCGTTCTGCACAAAGATCTGTGTATTACGGGCGATACGTGCTGAGAAGTCGGTAGGAAGTGCGATGGCCTCATCCAAGGCATTGGTATGCATACTCTGGGTATGCCCCAAAGCTGCTGCCATACACTCTATACATGTACGACCAATATTATTATATGGATCCTGCTCTGTAAGCGACCAACCTGATGTCTGTGAGTGAGTACGCAGCATGAGTGACTTCGGATTCTTAGGGTTAAACTGTTTTATAACCTTAGCCCAAAGCATACGTGCTGCTCTCATCTTGGCTATCTCCATAAAGTGATTCATGGATATACCCCAGAAGAATGACAGACGTGGTGCGAAAGCATCAATATCTATACCGGCATTGACACCCGAACGAACATATTCCAGTCCGTCGGCGATAGTATAAGCCAACTCGATGTCTGCTGTAGCTCCGGCCTCCTGCATATGATAGCCTGAGATAGAGATAGAGTTGAATTTAGGCATATATTTGGATGTATATCCGAAGATATCACTGATTATTCGCATTGAGAATGCAGGTGGATATATATAGGTGTTACGAACCATGAACTCTTTGAGAATATCATTCTGAATAGTTCCGGCCATCTCTTCAAGTTTGGCGCCCTGCTCCAGTCCGGCTACTATATAGAAAGCCATGATAGGCAATACAGCACCATTCATTGTCATTGACACTGACATCTTATTAAGAGGAATACCGTCGAAGAGCACCTTCATGTTCTCTACCGAGCATATTGACACACCGGCTTTACCAACATCACCTACAACACGCTCGTTGTCAGGGTCATATCCACGGTGAGTGGGAAGGTCGAACGCAACAGACAGGCCTTTCTGTCCACTGGCAAGATTACGACGGTAGAAGGCATTGCTCTCTTCAGCTGTAGAGAATCCGGCATACTGACGTATAGTCCACGGGCGGAAAGGATACATCATTGAGTACGGGCCACGCAGGAAAGGTGCCAGACCGGCTGTATAGTCGAGGTGTTCCATTCCTTCAAGGTCTTCTTTTGTATACGTAGGCTTAACGTCTATGTGCTCCGGAGTTTTCCAATTGGGAGCAATATTGTTAGCATTCTGCCAGTTTTCACCGTTTTCGGCTTTGATACCGGCATAAATATCTAGGTTTTTAAAATCTTTTCTCATTTGATTCCCAATTTAGCGTTATACTCTTTTAATGTCTCAAGAACGTTGCAGCGCACGTGTACGAAATTCTCGATACCCTGTGCCTTGAGTTCGTCCATACATGCAGGTGCTCCTGCTACAATGAACATTGCTCTGCCGTTGAGGTACTTGAATGCAGGCAGTGCATAAGTTGCATACTCGTCATCACTTGAGCACAATACAACTATTTCTGCTCCAGCCTGCAATGCTGCATCTACACCCTCTTCTACTGTGTCGAATCCAAGATTATCAATAACATTATATCCTGCACAGGCCAAGAAGTTGGAAGTAAACTGAGCACGTGCCTGGCGCCAAGCCAGACTGCCGATTGTAAGCATGAATGCTGTAGGAGTTTTACCGCTGTTCTCTGTCTGCATGCGGAGTTCTTCAAACTCTGAAGACAAACGTGACTTCGTTATTGCCTTGAATGCAGTCTCTTCTTTGTGGTCACATCCATATGAACAGTCTACCGGTTTCTTACCATCAGAAAGTTCAGTGAAGTTAGGGAACTGGTTAGTGCCCAGGATAAACTCTTTGCGTCTGGCTGCATCAGCATGACGCTTATCATTGCTAGCGTTGATGTCATCCTGTACGAAGCCTTTCTTGGCTGCTTCAAGGAATCCACCTTCGTCTTCTACCTTCAAGAAGATTTTCCAAGCCTCGTTGGCAAGAGATGTTGTAAGTTCTTCTACATAATAAGAACCTGCAGCAGGGTCTACCACTTTATCAAAATGGCTCTCTTCTTTAAGCAACAGCTGCTGATTACGGGCTATACGCTCTGAGAAATCATCGGGTTGTTCGTAAGTTTTGTCGAATGGTGTAACTACAATAGAGTGTACACCGGCAAGGGCTGCACTCATGGTCTGAGTCTGACTGCGGAGCATATTAACATAAGTATCAAACAGAGTCATTGTATACTCGGATGTCGTAGCATTGACACACATACGGCAAGCACAATCACATTTAGGTTCGTATTGTTTAACAATATCAGCCCAAAGCATACGTGCTGCTCTGAATTTAGCAATCTCCATAAAGTAATTTGAAGATATGCCCATATTGAATTTTATCTTTCTGGCAGCCAAAGTAGGTTCTACACCAGCTTCTACCAACTGACTGAGATATTCGTTACCCCATGACATGGCATAACCGAGTTCCTGAACAATGTATGCGCCACTGTTGTTGAGCGATACAGAGTTGACAGATATGCAGCGTACGTTAGGATAATCTTTCAGAGCCTCAACTATCTTAGAAGCAACAGGCAGAATCTGTGTGGAATCCTTGCCACTCATGATAATTTTCTCCATCGGGTCCCAATCTAGCGAACCAACAATTTTGTCTTTATCATATTCCTGCTGGTCAAAATAAGAAGCCAGAATACGTGCCAAGTCAAGCGTATGACGCTTGCATGTACTGAAGTTGACCTCTACGACATCGCACCTGATATCTTTTAATAATGTGGCGATAAATTCACCACTCAAGTTATCGGCAGGTAGATTGAAGCCCAATGAGTCGACACCCTTGTTGAGGATATCCAGAGCCTTTGCATTAGCCTCTTTAGGATCAGTTGCGTCAATATTCTGGCGTACGTACCAAGAGTTGTCACTTTTCTTGTTTCCGCGGACAAATGGGAATTCGTCTGGTAATGAATCAGGAGTTTTCAATTTCAAAACATCCTCTCTACGATAGAAAGGCTGTACATTAAAACCTTCGTTAGTTCTCCATACGAGTCTTTTGTTAAAGTCAGCGCCTTTAAGATCCACCTGAATCTTATCCAACCATTCCTGAGTGGTGGGCGACTTAAACTCCTTGAAGAGTTTTTCCTTGTTAGACATACTGTTCTTGTTTTATTGTTATATAAGTTATTCAATTTTCGGGCACAAATATAGCTGAAAAATGCCTAAAAAACAAATATTTTCATGTATTTTAAATGCAAGTGTTTGTTCTATTACACATATTGAGTGGTTAAAAACCCAAAAGTTCTTATTAACATCTAAAAAAACTACATGAAAATTATTTTATGAGCAATAAAATGCCTACTTTTGCAGTACTAAATTTAATATGTTATGAATTGGCTGATTAATCTATTTACTACCACTGATTCGGTAGCACACATCGCGTTGCTATACTCTATCGTCATTGCCTTGGGCGTTTATCTGGGCAAGATAAAGATAGGAGGAATCTCTCTCGGTGTTACATTTGTCCTTTTTGCCGGTATAGTAGCCGGTCACATCGGTTTCACAGCACCTACAAACATTTTAGGGTTCATACAGGATTTTGGACTTATCCTGTTCGTATTCTGCATCGGTCTTCAAGTAGGGCCAGGTTTCTTTGAGAGTTTCAGAAAGGGAGGCATAACACTAAACTGTCTTGCTACAGCTATGATTCTACTCAACATCGGTGTAATGTTCGGATGTTATTATTTATTTTTCGACACATCCAACCACAACAATCTCCCTATGATGGTGGGCACCCTTTATGGTGCGGTAACTAACACTCCTGGACTTGGTGCAGCCAACGAGGCTCTCAATTCCGTTTTCCCTAAAGGGGATATTCCTCAGATTGCTTCAGGATATGCATGTGCTTATCCTCTGGGAGTACGGGGAATGATAGGTGCTACGATAGCTATCAAATACATCTGTCGTATACGCCTCGACAAAGAAGAGGAACAATTGAACGAAGAGGAGGAGGAAAATCCTCATGCAAAACCGCATCAGATGCATTTGCAAGTTACCAACTCTTATCTTTCCGGGCGTACTCTGTTACAGGTGCGTGACTTTCTGAATCGTGATTTCGTATGTTCACGTATACTGCATGAAGGTCATGTAAGTATACCTACAAAAGATACTGTTTTTCAAATCGGCGACCAGATATTTGTAACATGTGCGGAGGCTGACGCTGAAGCTATTATAGCCTTCATTGGTCCACAAATACAGGTAGCCTGGGAGCAACAAGACCAACCGATGGTGAGCAAGCGCATTCTTATCACCCGTCCTTCTGTAAATGGCAAGACACTGGGACAAATGCATTTTTCATCTGTATATGGTGTTAATGTTACTCGTATCACACGTCAGGGTATGGATCTTTTTGCCAGTCGTAATCTTGCCATGCAGGTGGGTGACCGTTTGATGGTAGTAGGTCAAGAGGATGCCGTAAACCATGCAGCTGATGCTATGGGTAACTCTATAAAGCGCCTTGAAACTCCTAATATAGCTACTATATTTATAGGCATTATTATCGGTATACTATTCGGAAGTATTCCAATCATTATACCGGGAATGCCTACACCTTTGAAATTAGGTATTGCAGGCGGTCCACTTATCATTGCTATTCTGATAGGCCGCTATGGTTATAAGGTACATCTTGTCACTTATACAACTACTAGTGCCAATATGATGTTAAGAGAAATAGGACTGGTACTCTTCCTTGCCAGTGTCGGTATTAAAGCCGGTGCGGGATTTTGGGAGACTGTAGTACAAGGTGATGGCATCAAATATGTTTATACCGGTTTTTTGATTACAGTTATACCTATTCTGATAATAGGGGTGATAGCCCGGATGAAATATAAATTTAATTACTTCACCATAATGGGACTCATTGCCGGTACATGCACAGACCCACCTGCACTGGCTTATGCCAACGGCACTTGTTCTAAAGAGGCTCCGGCTGTAAGTTATTCTACAGTTTATCCTTTGAGCATGTTCCTAAGGATTCTTACAGCACAGCTCATAATCTTGTTCTGCTGCGGAGCATAAAAATAGACTGACCTTAATAACACTTATATAATATTTTAAACACATGAAGAAACAATTCGGATTACTACTAGGGGTATTTCTGTTGTCATCCACTTCGCTGATGTTCGGTCAAAAGGCCACAAACATCAAAATCAACGAAGTGCTGACAAAGAATACGTCTGGTGTGCAGGATGAATT